>JAKUTI010000191.1 GCA_022448765.1 Pseudomonadales bacterium | reverse complement strand
ACATCTCTTTTGGCATCGCTTTAGTCGCTGGCAAGAACCGAGTGCCGTAGCCGGCAACCGGAAAGAGACACTTATTTAACATGCATTCGCCTCGTCCGTTTCGCATTCAATCCGCGAGATCGATAGAACACGATTGGTGATCGACCTGCGTCATTATAAGGGTACGACGCTAATTCCTGCGTGGACGTTTTTCTCACTCGCGGAGGGACCCCTAGTGGACGTTTAGACCCGTTTTGACTATTGCGATCGCCACTTTGCGAGGCGTTTCTGTTATCCAACTGCAATCAATGAAACGAAAACGGCACCGTTTACCCCGGTTGACCAGTCCTGGGGCATTATCGATCCACATTCATTCATTGCACCATACGTGCAGACGGGATCACCCTTTGAGCTGATTATCGTGAGTGCAATTCGACCGCAGGATTGGCCTTGGCCGCTAACAACGTGGGACGAATCACGGCAGCTGAACATAAAGTGAAGGAGAGCAGTGCGATTACGACAAGATCGCCAGCTTCAATTTCAGAAGGAACCACCGAAAAGTAAGTTCCTTCGATCATGCTTGTGCCCGTCATCGCCTCGAGCAATACAACAATCGTATCGGCATGCGCTGCAATGGTGACTCCTAGCAGTAGACCTAGCCCAATCCCGATCGTAGAAAGGAAAAGCCCCTGAACCAAAAAAATCGAGACAATCGTCCTACACCGAGCACCCATAGTCCCTAAGATGGCAATGTCTGCCCGTTTATCGTTCACCAATAACGCTTGGCCGGAAAGCATATTGAACGCGGCTATTCCCACAATCAGCGCCAACAGCGCGAACATGATCCCTTTTTCGATTTGGATGGCACGAAACAATTCGCCGAATTCTTCAGCCCAAGTACGTGCCGGTGATTCGAAAGGCAAAGAATCCGACCCTACGGACAAAGGGTCAGCCAAAGTTACCCTCCAGCCCGACGTGCCTGCATTTGTCATCCCTAACTCTTCGACCCGCGCAATATCTATGAGAGCCAACTGGTAGTCTGGATCGGCCCCAACAGAGAATGTTGCGACAAGCTGAAAACGTTGAATCGATGGAATGACTCCCGATCCAGTGGGTTGTGGAAACACTAGAATGATCGGGTCGCCCAGCGAGAAACCCATCGACCGCGCGAGGGGTTCTCCTAGAGCGATACCTGCTCCCGTTAACAACGAAAGCGATCCCGAAACCAGCGAATCGGCAATGAAACCGCCTCCGTCTGTCGGTTGGATACCGTATATCTTTACGGCCTGGGCTAACCCCGACCGGGAAATCATCGCCTCGCCCTGATATAAACGCTCAACACCGACCACGGTAGGCGTTTCCAATAAGGCTCTATCGGCAGCAGATAGGACCCTCGTCTCAATATAGACGTGTGGTACCACTCCGAGAAGGCGGTCTTTAATCTCTTGATCAAATCCGTTCATGACGCTGGTCACCACGGTGAGAATCGTGACTCCGAGAACAAGTCCCAACAAAGTGACCCAGTTGATCAAAGCCGCATAGATGTTGTTCCTTCGGACGAGATACCGAAACGAAATCCAAACCGAGGGGAAAAATTTATTGGGCAATCGGTCGTGCATTCAACTTTCCGTCTTCCAAAACAAACGAGCAGCTCATCTTGTCCGCAACCGAAGCGTCATGGGTCACCACGACAAAGGCGGTCCCCGTATCTTCACTCATGCTCTCCATCAGCCTCAGCACTTGAATTGCGTTTTCTCGATCAAGATTACCTGTGGGTTCGTCGGCCAACAGGATGTCGGGTTCCGTGGCCATTGCGCGGGCTACCGCAACCCGCTGCCGTTCACCACCCGAAAGTTGATGCGGACGGTGACCAAGACGCTCCGCCAGATCAACGGCAGCCAATAAGCTCGTCGCACGTTGCTTCGATTCACTCAACGCGCGACCCGAAACAATTAGTGGCATTGCTACGTTTTCTAAGGCGGAAAACTCGGGTAACAGATGGTGAAATTGATAGACAAAGCCCATGTGACGATTGCGAATGGCTGCCCGCACGTCACTCGAAGCGTTTGTCATGCTTTGACCAGCAACCCTGACCTCACCGACGTCCGGGTCGGTTAAACCGGCAAGTATGTGCAACAAGGTACTCTTGCCGGATCCGGAGCGCCCCACTATTGCGACTCGCTCTCCAGCCTTCACCTCTAAGTCCGCCCCGTTGAGAACACCCAATTCCCGTTCGCCGTCAACGAACCGTTTACTGAGATTTTGAGCCGACAAGACGTTACTCATGCTGCAGCGCTTCGGTAGGATTCGACGAACTCGCCCGCCATGCCGGATACAAAGTTGCCAACAACGTAAGCAATCCTGAAATACCAACAACGTTCCCAACGTCTGCTGGGGCTAATGCGAAAGGCAGCGTGTCTACCACGTATTCGCCCATGAGCTCGACTCCAAGGAAACCCTCGAGGACTGGAAAGCCGGCCTCAGCGAACAGCCCCAGAAAATAACCGAGTCCGATTCCCACGGTGACGCCAACTCCTGAAATGGCCATCCCCAGAAACACAAACGTCGCGATAAGCAGCGATCGTTTGCTACCCATCGTCCGTAAGATCGCAATATCGCCGCGACGTTCACTAACGATCATCACCAGGCTCGAGACAAGATTGACGGAAGCCACAGCAACCAACAAGGAAAGCAGGAGGAGCATCATGGCTTTCTGGGCCCTAATCGCGCTGTAAAGGGCACCATATGTTTGAAACCAAGTGGATACCGTGAATTTGTCACTCACGTCCGCGAGTATCTCAAACCGAACATTGCGGGCCCGCAACGGGTCATCAAGGCGCAGTTTGACGGAATGAACGCCCTCGTTTAATCGATACAATGTCGCGGCATCGATTCGGTGAATAAAGACTTGACGCTGATCAAGCTCAGACCCGGTATTCAATATCCCTCGAACGAAAAACGACTTTTGACGCGGTAGCACACCGAGCGGGGTTACCGTGACATCAGGGAGCACTACTGTCGCTCGACTACCCATCATCAAACCCAACTCATCGGCAAGTTTGCGGCCAACAACGATCCCATATTCACCCGGCGCTAGCGCAATATCATCGGTCCCTCGAATGTATTGGTGTATACGCGAAACCTGACGATACTGTTCGGGCTCGATCCCATTGATCGTTACACCTCGAACCTTCTGACCAACTGACAACAGCGCGTGTCCTTCGATCACGGACGCGTAGCCTTCCACATGCGCCATTTCGCCTATGCGCGCCCCTAATTCAGCCGGCGTTGCGATCGATTCGCGTGCTCGAACCGTCACGTGTGGGATGACGCCCAGGATCCGATTCGTAAGTTCTCTCTCAAACCCGGCGACAACACCTTGCACAAATAGAAGGACCGAAACGGACAATGCGAGGCCGATCAATGCGACCAACGTAACTAGGGCGAGATGGCTATTCGAGGATCTTGCATAACGCGTACCGATATTGACGGATAGCGGCCGAAACATCGAAAAGTTCTTGGTGGAAGTCAGCGGCCTGGACCACGAATCGGTGATGACTGTCGTTGCTTGTAGGAACCACGTCGTTTCCCACTCCTTTGTGAATACTCATTTTTACCTTTAACTATCAAATAGTTAATCATATTCAACTCTCAATAGATGTCGGGTTATACCTTCCTCACCGAACTTCTACCAAGCTCCAACTTAGAGTCCAAGACCCCAACCCCCAGTGTGCGGCCATCACCATGAGGTATACGCGGTAAACTAGCACGCTGAGTGGTCTGGTAGTTCGTCGATGGACAGGTATCTCTTTCCCACCGTCCTTATGGCTGCGTTGGTCGGGTTTGCACTTGCTTGGGCATTCCCGAGCACCCCGTGGCTGCTGGAATCCGCAGCGTTATTCAAGAATCTTTTCTTATCCGTGCTCAAAATGATTGTCGCGCCGCTAGTTTTTTTCTCGGTGCTATCCGGGATACTTCGTTTGGATGCTGCCAAGCAACTGCGTCGAATCGGAACGCTGACCGTTGTCTATTACGTAGTAACCACGGCCTTCGCCATCGCGCTCGGACTGACGGTCGTTTTTGTTTTCCACCCATGGACCAGCGCGCCCCCCCTTGGTGCGATCGAAACCGCGTCGACAAACGCCACCTTGATCAGCGCTTCGGACAACGCATTCTCGGATCTGGTAGGTAATCTGTTAGCACAAATGTTTGTTAATCCGTTCGCCGCCCTGACGAACCTCAATATTCTTGGAATAGTAACCAACAGTATCGTCCTCGGACTGGCGCTGCTGATAGTCCTTCCTAGCGACAGCACCGTCAAAACATCGATCCATGAAATCACCGGTGGAATCTACAAATTAGCTAGTTGGGCCGTGTGGATGGTACCCCTCGGGATTGTAGGCATCGTCTATGAAATGACGACCAACGCAAATTCAACGCTAATTGGACAGCTGGCCGCATTTTCTGGCGTCGTAATCGCTACCACGATACTGCACATGGCAATCATCCTACCGTCCATTGGTTGGTTCGCCGGTCGTACCCATCCCTTCGTCTTAGCAAAGAAGGCCTTCCGCCCAGTCGTGGTTGCATTATCAAGCTCATCCAGTGCTGCCACGCTTCCGGTCAGTTTTCAGGCCGCTAACGATCTCGGGGTTAGCTCGACCACGTCGAGTTTCGTACTTCCTCTCGGCGCGACCATCAACATGGATGGAACAGCTCTTTTTGAGGGCATCGCAGCCATCTTTCTTGCGTACCTCTTCGGGCTTGACCTAAGTACCATGGCGACCGTCACGGTGTTCATCGTTGCCATGCTCGCGTCAATCGGCGCACCCGGTATCCCTTCAGGATCCATGGCCGGTATGCAAATGGTGCTCCTCGCCGTGGGGATACCCCTGGAAGGCATCCTGATACTACTTTTGGTCGAACGGCCTCTCGACACGATCCGAACCGCAGCGAACGTTCTTGGCGACCTAGTTGGTTGTGTCGTGATCGATCGACACGCAGACCTCACTTAGGTCGTACCGGCAAGTTCGCGTTCTCCGAAACCAATCCAACTTTTTCGCTCGCTTGACGAGGGTCCGATGCAATGGACAAACTACTCCCTTGCCCGGCGCGTATTGGGATACCGGCTATCAGAACAAGCCCGCACCGACCGGATGGAAACTACAACATGTTAGGGAGGGAACATGCCCGAATTTTGTAATATCGAAAAGACAGATCATGTGTTGACCGTAAAACTCAATCGGCCTGAAAGGTTGAATGCCCTGCACCCGCCGGCAAACGCTGAGCTGGGCGAAGTTTTTGACGAATTCCAGAATGACGACGATCTTTGGGTTGCCATTATCACCGGAGAGGGTCGTGGTTTTAGCGCCGGTAACGATTTACGGTATCAAGCGGAGGGAGGCCAACGAG
>JAKUTI010000190.1 GCA_022448765.1 Pseudomonadales bacterium | reverse complement strand
CGTGCCGTGCTTGCAGGGGGAGTCCAATGCGCAAACCACACAAATTGGTGAGAAGCGGGAGAAATCCCCGCTTCCTCCTCCGCCTCTCGGGTCGCCGCAAATCGAGCCGCGGCTTCAAGATCATCCCCGTTCTTGTAATCGCCAGGATCGATTCGACCACCCGGAAAAACCCACATTCCACCAAAATCAATTCGAGCATTCTTCCGCAACATCAATACTTCGACCCCTTCTGCACCGTCACGTAAAAGAACAACCGTCGCAGCCGGTATGGCCGGCTCATCCACATTCTTTTTGTTGAGGTCTCCGTATATATCGTTCTTGTGTTTATCGCTCGATGCGGTCACCGGTTTCCTCCAATTCGTGCTATCGAAAGTTTCATTGTTTTACCTTACGCCTTTATCGAGAGCCGATACTCAATTGGTTTGTATGCGTCCCTTTCACCCAAGAAATTATTCGCCTGACAGCAGTCCCTAATCCAGCAAGCATTTACTATGGCCAACGGCGAAACCGGCATTACGATGCTGTCCTTCCAACGTGTGATAGCTTATACGAGAGCACGAAGGGGATCCGAAATGAATTCGAAAATTTGCGATTTGTTGGGGATTGAATTTCCCTTGTTTGCGTTTAGTCACTGTCGAGACGTCATCGCGGAGGTCAGTAACGCGGGCGGATTTGGGGTACTCGGTGCTGCCGGCCACACACCTGAATCCCTCGATATCGAACTGACATGGATCGATGATCACGTTAACGGAAAGCCTTACGGCGTCGATCTGCTGGTTCCGACAAGTATGGACAGCAAAGAACAAGGGTTGTCAAAAGAAGATCTAGAGGACCGAATACCGATTGAGCACAAACGATACATCGAGGGGTTACTCGCTCAACACGACATTGATACCGCGGACCTATGGTCTGGGGTAATTCGTGGCGGGGTCGGCGACAACATGCGTCAGGCCGGCGCAACGGAGATTCTCGAATCGGCGTTTTCGCACCCCGTTAAGATGGTGGTTAACGCATTAGGGGTGCCGCCGACTTACATGATGGCGATGGCACGCGAACGAGGGATCGTCGTAGGAGCACTCGCGGGCGCAAAGGAACATGCGGTCAAACACGCCGAGGCAGGCGTTGACGTTGTCATCGTTGCAGGGACGGAGGCCGGGGGACACTGTGGCGAAGTATCAACCTTGGTCCTCGTGCCTGAAGTCCTTGATGCAATCAAAGACTACGATATGTGTGTGTTAGCGGCAGGCGGGATCGTCACCGGCCGCCAGATGGCTGCCTGTATGGCCATGGGTGCCCACGGAGCTTGGACCGGTTCGGTATGGTTGACCACGGCGGAAGCCGAGACTCTGCCTGTGGTAAAAGAAAAAATGCTCGTCGCTAACTCGCGCCAAACGGTTCGTTCCAAAAGTCGGACGGGCAAATACACACGGCAACTCCGGTCTGCATGGACCGATGCATGGACCGCAGAGGAATGTCCCGAACCGCTAGCCATGCCGCTCCAGGGTGTCGTTGCGGCAGCCGCGTTCCGAAAAATCGACAAGCTTGCGCAAACCGATCATCCCGGGGCTCGACGTTTAGCGAATTATTTTGTCGGGCAAGGAGTCGGCCTCATGAATGAATCCGTTGCGGTTCGTACGGTGGTCTACAACTTCATGCAGGATTTTGCTGAAGCTACCGAGCGCTTGGCTCAGACCGTCGCCGACTAACCCAATCCGTCGCAGGATTTTCAACAACACGTCGCGGTCCAACATCCGCTCAATTAGGAGACGACGACATGACCGATATCGATGATCTGAGATCGAAGTTCCTCGATCTCGAGTTCGACCGAACGGGTTTCGTGATTGATGCAGAACAGTCTGCCACCGTGGCAAAGGCGTCGGGCGAAACCCGACCCGAGTTTATCGATCCCACGAACCCTGAGTTCGAGGCCTGTGCCCCTATCCTCGCGAGCCTCGCGTCGGGTCGTCGTTTACCCATCGACTTTCCAGCCCTCGGCGGGATTTCCATGGATGGCGGGAAAGCCGTCGCTTGCATCAAGCCCGTACGTGCCGGCATTAAGCTTACCGGCAAAACCCACTTACACGACATCTACGCCAAGAGCGGTCGGTCCGGCCGGATGATCTTTTTGGTCTCCCGGATGCAATTATACGACGATGCGGGCGACCACCTTGCCACGACTGATTCGCGCCAGGTGATCCGAGAGCGACCCGACCAATGACCGTACAAACGATCGGCGACGTCGCGTTTGGTGACGAAATCACCCCCTGGCGGCCTGATACATCTCTTGAAGCTGCTCGGAGTTTTGCGCAAGCCGTTGGGTACTCGGGAAGTGGGCGGTTTGAGGACCACGAAAAAGCCCGAGCTCAAGGGTTGCCTGGCGCTCTTGTCCCGGGAATCATGGGTATGGGCTTTCTAACGAGCATGATTCACCGTTGGGCACCACAAGGAAAGCTCAAGCATATCGACACCGTATTTCGGGCGCCCGTGCTCGCCGACCATGACCATACCGTGACCGCGGTCGTCACCGACATCGACGAGGAGAAAAACGAAGTCGTGTTGGACTTGACCATTAAGAACGCTCAGGAAGAAACACGGGTTTTCGGTACCGCGACCGTTCGCTTGCCGTCGTCGTGCTAGCCCCGGACGGCCAAGTTCCGGGCCTCATTTCCGGTGAATGCGCATGGTATGAAGCACCACCTCAACGAATGATCGGCAACGTTATGAAGTTCGCTGTATTCGGGATTGCAGCCGTTTTGATCACCACCAAAAGCTTCGGCGTCGAAAAAGGACAGGAGAAATCTACCGATAATCAGACGAGCGAAACGAGGGCGGTTAAGGACGACAACGAGGTAATCTGCAAGCGGATGACGCGGGCTGGTACGCATTTCAAAAAACGCGTGTGCATGAAGCGACGCAGTTGGCGTGTCCAATCCGACAGTGTTCAGTCGCAGACGGAGGGCGGGTACTCACAACCTGCGGGTCCGAGGGATTAGTCATCGACATGCCAACGCCTTGGCAAAAACGCCACCGCTTCGGTCCATGCACTGTTAGATTCTGAGAGTAGGCATACTCAACGCAACCAAAAGTCATTGTTCGGTAGTTCGCTCCATTGTTCGAAAAACAACGAGACGCACATGGTCACACCAATGACCAACAGGAGAAGCTAAGCGACCAGGACAGCGGATTTCACCGCTGGCAAGCCATCCAAGATCATTAGCATGATGGGGAGTACGGCGAGGGCAATGGCCTAAAAAGACGTTGCCATTGAGCTAAGTTTTCACCTTCCACAAGATTGCGTGTGGCCGATGATGCGATGGAATGGGAAGCCAAATCGCAGGTCGTCGTTACAAATATCCAGACCATGACGACGGAGAGGCACAGCATCCCAGTCAAAAGCACGGAGCTGCAAAACAAAATCCGGTCAACGGTCGCGTTAGGTTAAGGCATGTCTCAAAAGTATCCCGTCGACAGGAATACCTAGGCCACCTAGAACTAGGGGATGCCCACCATCTCGGTCTGTCCCCGAAGCACGAGCATACCTGTTCCATCGACCCACGTTTCCATGCCGTCCGGTTCGATCGTCTCTCGATATTCGTCCCATCCACTCGCTTTGTGGAAATATAGCTCGGCAAGGCCTGCGTATTGTTCTTTTTCGGGTTCGATGCTGTGACTCACCACATAGCGAAATCCGCCCACTTTCTCCATCGTGTTTTTCACGTTTGGGACGTGTACCTGCAGCCAATGATTAAAGAACACGTCGTAATTGACCTGCGAAAACGCCTTCACCAGAAAACTGACTCGGAAAAACCCGGAACGCGTGCACGGATAGTCAGCATTCATTGGGTTGGCTCGTGTTGTTAACTCTTGATGACCGTCCATTACAACGTACTCGCGAGTTGCCCAGGGCATATAGGGCTCAGCTTTAGCCTGGAACATGTCCGTGGGCTCTGTACCAAAAGCGACAGTCGGCCGCGACAGCGGTTTGTTCCACCACAGCTGTGCCATACCGTCCCACGGATAATTACCGTCACGATCCGCGTCGAACAGTATGGCCGTGTACTTTGTCGCGTGGGGCTGACGGGCATTCACCGCTTCCTTTTGACTACCGATAACGAGCGGCATGTGGTTTGCAAACCAGTGCATCACGAGTTCCTCTCGAGACGTATCCGGTTTACGGCGAATGAGGTAAATCATCTTCGCCCCGGGCGTCTCTTGATAGGTGTCCATGGCCCCTCCCCGTTCCCGATTATCAGCCGAACGTTACTCGCTAAACATTGCTGCTAATTCAATTAACACTCGCAAGATTTCTTAATTCGTGTGAGGCAATGCTCGCAGGATGCCAACAAAGAAACCTAACTGCGATCAAAAACGTTCTCTGTTAGCGTTATTTCATGATTCACCATTCTGACAAAGGGGCCTTTCGAGCACTAATGGAGCTCGTGCCGATCGATACCCTCCATTTCGAAGGACCAGCAGCGCCTGAAGGCGGCACCCGCCTTTTCGGAGGACAGCTGTTAGCCCAAGCCATCACCGCCGCACAACGGACACTCCCGAGCGACGGTCGAGCGATCCACTCGCTCCACGCTTACTTTCTTCGTCCAGGCGACGTCGACCGAAAAACGATTTACGACG
Organism: Pseudomonadales bacterium; assembly: GCA_022448765.1. Taxonomy (GTDB): domain Bacteria; phylum Pseudomonadota; class Gammaproteobacteria; order Pseudomonadales; family Azotimanducaceae; genus UBA11889. Next base: position 793 of record JAKUTI010000190.1, on the reverse strand, counting down.
TGACGATCATTCGCGACGGCCGCACCTTCAGTGTCCGCGAAATACTAGCCCTGCAAGGGGATAGGGAACTGTTCCGGATGACCGCGTCGTTCACGGCGCCCGAGAAAGGGCTGTCCTTCACGGCACGCTCCATGAGCGACGTGCCAAAACCCATTGAGATCAGCTACACCCACGACGATTTTAGTCATGACATGGGGGGCGAAAACGATATCGAATGGGCTGGCGGGGCACGGCCTTACGAGATTCTCTATATCAATCCACCAAACCATGAACGGGGCACCCCAATTCTCGATGACCAACTGATGTGGATCCGAGTCGCCGACGACTTGACTCCCGAATCCGTACACCACGAGGCAGGACTCGCTTACCTTTCGGACAGCACCCTCATCGATCACGTGCTTCTTCCCCACGGCATGCGCTGGCAAGACCCGAATTTCGATGGAGCCAGTTTGGACCACGCCATGTGGTTCCATCAAAAAGCACGCTCTGACGAGTGGCTACTGTTCGAACAATCCATCGAGTGGACCGGGTCGGGGCGCGGCCTAGCGAGCGGCCGGCTTTACGATCAACATGGGCAACTCATCGCCAGTTGCGCGCAGGAAGGCCTCATGCGCTGGCGCGACAACGTATAATCCAAAGCAACTTCGAAGGAGGACCAGAAGCATGAAACTAGGTGTAGGAATCGGACCCTTAGGTCCTCCAGGTGGCGCATCCGTGATCGAGTTTGCGAAAGAGGCCGAAGCGCTCGGATACGACACGTTATGGAGCCATGAAATATATGGCTCGGACTGCT
>JAKUTI010000019.1 GCA_022448765.1 Pseudomonadales bacterium | reverse complement strand
CCCCGTTCGAAGTTTTCCGATTTCTTGAAGAAAGGAAGAACTTCCTCGTACGACCATCCCCGGTTTCCCAGCTGTGCCCAGGTGTCATAGTCGAGAGGCTGACCGCGCACGTACAGCATTCCGTTGATGGAGCTTGACCCGCCGAGAACTTTACCGCGTGGAATCGGTATCTCCCGATTGCCGGTGCCTTCCTCGGGTTCGGTGCTAAAACACCAATTAAGGCTCGGCTTGTCGATCATTTTCCAGAAGCCCACGGGCACGTGAATGAGCGGGTTCCAGTCCCTGCCGCCGGCTTCAACTAGTAAAACCTGGGTTCCAGTTTCTTGGCTCAATCGATTGGCCACGACACACCCCGCTGATCCGGCGCCAATCACGATATAGTCGTACTCAGCCACGCCACGCTCCTTTCGTTGTTTTTGCAACGTACTATGGTGTACTCGAACAGGTTGGAGAAGAGTGATGCTGAGTGCAAGCCAGGTCGAACAATATCGAGAAGAGGGCTACGTGGTGCCTGACTTCCGCTTACCCGATGAAACGGTCGACGCTATTCGGGTCCACCATGAGTTTTTCCTGGAGAGCCATCCAGAGTTTGTCGATTATTGTCCAGCTTTGCTCATTCATGACGTGGGCTTCCTCAACTACGCGCGTAATGACGAGATCCTCGATATGGTTGAGCAGCTTATCGGGCCAAACATTGCGCTATGGAATCAGAGTTTTTTCGCCAAGCCGGCACGCGTAGGAACGCGCACTCCGTGGCACCAGGATGGCGAATATTGGCCGATGAGGCCGCTCGCGACCTGTTCGGTATGGATCGCAATCGACGACGCAACCCCTGAAAACGGATGCCTGCGGTTCTTGCCCGGGACCCATCAGTCGCGAGACCTGGCCCAACACCATATTAATGATGCAGATGACTTGTCATTACCACTAGAAATTGAGGCGTCCGTCGTCGACGAATCCTTGGCCGTTGATGTAGAACTTCAAGCTGGCCAAATGTCATTTCACGATGTCTTTTTGGTGCACGGATCCGAACCCAATCGTTCGCCCAATCCGCGACGTGGTATGACGCTTCGATTCATGCCAACGACATCGATATACCGGCGCGATCTGGAAGGCGAGGGAAATGGTTCGATAGAAGACTTGCGCACGCTTTATCTCATGCGTGGTCGGGACGTTAGTGGTCGAAATGATTTTCGGGTGCGGTGGTGACTGGATGAGTAGGCGCAGTCGAGAGCTCTTACGAAGACGCTAAACCAATACCCCAAGGTGCGGCCCAGGTCAGTCCTTCAACAGTCGTCGTGAGCGCTCGGTATTCACACCCAACCCAACCGGAATATCCCATATCGTCCAGTACACCCAAGAGAAATGGAATATTGACTTCCCCGTATTGCGGCTCGTTCCGACCCGGAACGCTTGAAAACTGGACGTGTCCGATTACTGGCCAATGCCGCACGAGGCCCTCCTGCAAATCACCCTCCATGATTTGGAGATGATAGAAATCGAATTGGAGTAAAACGTTGGGCATGGCCACCGCATCGATGATGCGGCGTGCATGGGAACTGTCAGAATGTAGATATCTGGGTATATCGCGACTATTCAGAGGTTCGATCAATAGCGTAATGCCGTGGCTTGCAGCAATCGGAGCAGCCTCGCGAAGATTCTCAATAAACATATCTTCGCATTGACGTACGGTTGATCCTTCCGGCACGACGCCGGCCATCACGTGTATGAGACCTGCCTCTAATTCAGACGCGTATTCCAACGATTCTGCAAGAATGGTTTTGAATTCATTCTGCCGACCAGGTAAGGCGGCAACCCCTCGCTCGCCGGCTTCGGCATTACCCATCCGTGTGTTGATGAGGATGAGCTCCAGCTCGTTATCTCGAAGCATGGATTTGAGGTCCGTAATCTTGTGGCCGTAAGGCTGCAAGTACTCGACCGCGTCGAATCCGACTTGACGAGCAGCGACGAATCGGTCGGCGGGCTCGAGCTCAGTAAACATGGTGGTCAGGTTTGCGGCGAGTTTAGGCATGTCGTTGCTTTTTCGTGAAAGAGTTACCGGTAAATGTATACGTGGTTCGTTGTTGACAAACCAGCGCTCCACGGCGCGACCGTTTGTTCCATCGCTCCTGACAAATTTTTCGAATCAGGAGTAACCGATCGAAAGCAGGTTGTCGACGGGTTGGTAGAGCTCCTCAAGGTAGTCGACGTCGGCTGGTTCGAGCTGAATACTTGCAGCTTGCACCAGTTGGTCGAGCTGTTCGATCCGTGAAACACCAATCACGGGCGCATACACCTCAGGTTTATTCAGCATCCACGCTAGAGCGATTTGTGCGGGAGTTTGCTCGAGTTTTTGCGCGATTTCAGCGTTCCTTGCGGCGATGGGGAAGTCCATCTCACCACGGTATAGGCTTTCCGTGCGTGAACGATCGCGGCCCTGCGAGCGAGCCGTGTTTCCCTGATCGAACCCACCTTGATAAGAACCGGCGAGTATCCCGCGCGCGAGCGGTGACCACGGCGATATCGCGACGCCGGTCGCCTTGCAGTAGGGATTCATTTCGCGCTCCTCTTCGCGATATATCAGGTTGTAATGATTCTGCATGGAAATGAAAGGTGTCCAACCATGCATGGTGGCTGTCATCTGGAGTTCGACAAATTGCCAGGCGAACATCGATGAAGCGCCGAGATACAAAACCTTGCCGGCTTTAACAACCTCGTGTAGCGCTTCCATCGTTTCCTCGATTGGAATTCTTGCGTGCCCAGGTACACCGTGAGGATGTCGGTGAATGACCAGCTGGTCGATATAATCGAGTCCAAGCCGTTCCAGACTTGCATTCACGCCTTCAAGAATGTGTTTTCGGGATAGGCCGCCTTGGTTAGCTCCGGGTCCCATTGGCATCGCGATTTTGGTCGCGATAACAAATTGATCTCGTGGCAGGAGTTCCTTGAGGAGTGCCCCGACGACTTCTTCGCACGCGCCCACGCCGTACGTGTCGGCGCAATCAAAATAAAACAATCCGTGATCGATGGCCGCCTTAAAGATAGGCCGTGCCTCGTCGATGCCTAGGGTCCAATCCCCTTGATGCCCTTGGCCAGGCTTTCCAAAATTCATGGTGCCAAGACACAGTTGTGAGACCCTTAAGCCGCTATTTTTTCCGAGTTGTATGGCTTCAAGCATGATTTCTTTCCTTGAGGGGCTTTGCTGTAGGCCTGAAATAGTATCGAATGGAGGGAAGCGAGGGTTAACTCATGAAGCAAGAAGTTGGCGCACTTTCCAAGGTGCGTATTGTTGACTTGACGGATGAACGAGCAATTTATGGTGCGAAACTACTCGCAGATATGGGCGCGGACGTCGTCCGGCCCGAATCCCCCGACGGGGATCCGCTGCGATCGCGAGGGCCCTACTGCGAGGACGACGCGAACGAACCATCACTTTGGCACGCGTTTTTCGCTTCGAATCGACGCTTTATTTCTTTAGATCTTGAAGCGCAAACGGGCCGTGATCAGTTGGCTGGCTTGGTTGGGAACGCGGATGTCGTGTTGGTATCGGAAGGAGCATTCGGTGCTGCCGAAGCGAACCTTGACGTTGCGTTGGACGTTAATCCTGCGTTGGTTTGTGTTGAGTGTTCATCTTTTGGTCGTGACGGACCGTGGAAGGACTTCATAGCACCGGACCTGGTGGCCGGAGCCTTGGGGGGTTCTGTTTCTACGACAGGGGATGTCGACACGCCGCCGCTGAAAGCGTTCGGCGATCTTAACTTCATTGTATCGGGGTGCTATGTCGCCATTGCCGCGTTGAGCGCTCTGTACCACGCCAAGGAGACGGGTCAAGGTCAGCGCGTGGACGTGCCCGTGCATCAATGCATCGCTTCGTGCTTAGAACACGTGTTGATGTGGTACTGGTACTCCGAATTGTTGGGGCCTGCTCGAGGTCAAGCTCTTGAACGTCGTGGGAGTCTGCATTGGACAAACATGTATGTGGTGATGCAAGCCCTGGGTGGCTCGATCATGGTCACGCCGACCCCCGACGTCGATGCACAGCTGGCTTGGCTTATTGAGGTAGGTGAACACGAGGATTTGATCGAGCCGGAATACCAAGACCCGACCAATCAATCGTTGTTTGTAGCGCGCCTTATGGAAGTTTTGCGCACCTTCGTTGGAACGAAAGACGCAGAAGCGTTGTTTTTGGAAGCCCAATCGCGCCACGCGCCTTACGGTTGGGTTTTGCCCATCGAGAAAGTCGGCGAGAATCCACAGCTCGAGGCGCGCGATTGGTGGCGTTCCTACTCGATCGGTAAGCACGTGGTTAAGGGACCGGGTACGCCGTACCAATTTAGCGAAACGCCGTGGGAGATGAAGCCGTACCTTGATATCGATGTTGACGCGGAACGCGTGTTGCAAGATCTGGGTTGGGACGACAATCGATGAGGCCACTGGAAGGCATTAAGGTTCTCGATTTCACGCACGTTCTTGCGGGGCCATTTGCCACGCGTCTACTTGGCGATATGGGTGCCGACGTCGTCAAGATCAACTCCGTCGCCCGGGCGACGACTATTAATGCGACCAATAATCCCTACTACACGATGTGGAATCGAAACAAAAGGGCGCTCGCACTTGATATGTCTCGTGATGAAGCGAAAGAGATCTGCAGTGACCTTTGCGCTAAAGCGGACGTGGTTATCGATAACTTTTCGGTAGGCGTATTGGACCGATGGGGAGTGGGTTACGACGTTGTTTGTCGACTTAATCCTCGTGTGATCTACGTCCAGATGTCCGGCATGGGCCAAGGTGGACCTTGGTCAGATTTCGTCACCTACGCCCCAACCATTCATGCCCTGAGTGGGCTCACGCATCTGACGGGCGTGGAGGGCAGGGAGGACATTGGTATTGGCTTTTCCTACAACGATCATGCCGCGGGATTGCATGGGGCCGTTGCAATACTCGCTGCCATTCAAGCACGCCGTCTAACGGGAAAGGGACAACGGGTAGATCTATCGCAATTTGAAGTGGGAGTGAATTTCCTCGGACCCGCGCTGCTTGATCTCTTTGGTAATGGTCGAGCTGCTCGGCCCACCGGGAATCGCCTGCCTTACGATGAGGTCGCACCTCACAACTGTTATCCCTGCGCAGGCGCCGCGTCTGACGATATCGTGGACGAACGATGGGTCGCCATCGTCTGTACGTCAGATCATCAGTGGCAAGCATTTCGTCGAGTGATGGGTGAGCCAGAGTGGTCGACGTCTGCGACATACGAATCGGCAACGGGCCGGGTCGCGGCCGTCGAGGAGCTTGATCGTCGGATTGGACTATGGACGAGTCAATTGGATGCTGTTGAGGTCATGTTGCGCTGTCAGGCCGCTGGCGTTCCGGCAGGTGTCGTTCAGAACTCCATCGACCTCGCCGAGAACGATCCGCAAATTGCGGCGTCCGACTTTTTGATGACCTTTGATGAACCGAACCCCGTGCTCGGAACAACATACGGAGACCGATTGCCGCTCACGTTCGGCAAGACGCCTTGTGATGTTTACACGACGGTTCGCGACGTGGGCGAGGACAATGCCTCTGTCCTATCGGATTGGCTTGGTATGGATAACGACGAGGTGGTTAGCGGGGAGGAAGACGGATACCTCGCGTGAATCGCCGACCCGAAATCCCGCCTTTTAACGCGTTCTTTTCAACCTCTCCATGATCGCACTCATTACCCAAGGGGAATACGTTTTATTTGCCTGTCTTATGGCCGCCCTAATTGCATCACTGACGTGTCATGAGTTTGGCCATGCGTGGGTGGCCAAGTTATTTGGCGACGACACCGCCGAACAAGCCGGTCGGCTCTCACTCAATCCGTTGGTGCACGTGGATTTGATGGGTCTCGCGATGGTCGTCCTCCTGGGGTTTGGGTATGCCAAGCCAGTACCTACGAGCCCTCATAAGTTTAGTCGGCCTAGTGCCGATCTGTGGATTTCCGCCGCGGGACCGATGATGAATTTGCTTATTGCAGTTGTTACGTGGAATGTTTTTCTTACGCTAGCGCATGCAGGTGTAGCGTTTGTTCAAACGGCGGCGGTGGTGGGGTTTGTTGAACTGCTCGTTTTCGTGAATCTGTTACTCATGACCTTCAACCTGATTCCCATCGCCCCACTGGACGGGCATTACATTCTGCCTTATGCACTACCTCCGTCAGCACGAGCTCGAGTCACGTACCTGAATCAGCGCTTCGGTCCGCTGCTGCTGCTTTCCCTCATTGGCCTTAGTATTTTAGGCGTCCCAATTTTGAATCGACTGCTGTCGTTCGCCCATTTGATGATTCCTTGGATCACGCTCGTCGATTAGCTCGTCATCTGAGGCCACGACGTATGACTTAACGGTTCGCCTCGACGACTTCGATGCTGACACCGTCGGGAGCGCTTAAATAGCAGATCAGCGCTCCCGGTGAAAATTCCCAGGGGTCAACCGAAAATGTCGCGCCGCGCTGTTTGGCCACCTCGCAAAAGGACCTGAGATCGCCGTGGTATGCAAATCCGAAGTGGTCGACGCCCCAAACGTCGTGGCTTGAGTAGCGGTCGAAATGCTTCATCGGGTCTGGTAACTGAGGAGTTTCCCCGGGGCGACGGCCTCGAATCAGCAGTGTTATACCCCCGACTTGGACGTTAATTTGTGGTGCTTCGCGGAGCTCATGTTCGGCGACGATGTCGCCACCGAAGATTTTGACGTACCAATCGGCCGCGGCGCGGGGATTTTCGCTGACAAGGTGAATGTGATGAAAAAAAAGTTCGTGTGAAGACATAAGAACCCTAGGAGCGATGCGTTGGTACACGGTAAGGCATTAATTCCTGCGACGCGAATCGATGGCCCATTCGGATGTATCCGTCCGGATTAGGGTGTAGATCGTCGGGCAGATCGACACGATCCTCGGGACCGAACAGATCCAGCCCGTTGCGGTAATCAAGGTTGTCATCATCGCGCTGCTCGACAGTTGCCTCGATTAAGTCCCGAACCCGCGTGAGGGACATGGAACCATTGCGTAGTTCGGGATGTCCGCTCAACGTGACAAATTTTCCATCCGAATTGGGCACGGTAGGACCGGGATGATGTTCGGCACTCGGGCAGAAAATCGGTGATATCAGGATGATGGGTGTGGTCGGTTTTCGTTCTCGAATCGTGTCTACGAATCCATGTAAAGCCGGGACAAAAACGCGTTCTTTCATCGAGTCCATATTGATGACGTTGATTCCGACTTTGATGCTAATGATGTCGGCGTCGGCGTCTCCGATTGTGCGTGCGACAAATTGATCGAGATGGCATTGTCCACTAAACCCGAGGTTGATAAGCGCAACCCCCGCCTCCCGAGCAGCGACGGCGGGCCAGATAAATGCTGGTTGTTCGGCCTCCATGCAGTGGCTGATCGAACTGCCGTAATGGATCCAGCGGTTGCGTTCGTCAACCGTTGCTGGCCGGATGTGTTTGCCCTCGTCAACGACGAGTTCGCGCAACTCGACAAAGGCGTTATGGGGCAACCAGATTTCACATGTTTTCTCGTCTTCGGGAAGATCGTTGAACCAAACCGTATCGGGTTTACCTCGGATAAGACGGTAACCCTCGGGTTCTTTGGCATCGGCGACGATCGTATTACCAGCATGCGAGCTGGCCGACCAAAGCGCACCCTGGCATTCGAGATTTAGATTGATGCTGCGGCGTTCTTCTGGCGTAGGGGCAATGTTGGAAGCTAAAAAGTGAAGTCCTACATTTTTCGCATTGGTGTTGAAACGAAGCCGCACGCCAGAGGGCATTCGCAGCATTGCGTCCATCCCGTCGGGGACTTGCGAGCGTGTCCATGCGGGCAAGCGCCGAGGTGCGATACCCGATTCTCGTTCATCGAAATCGAGTGCCCCAACAATATCGACAGTGCTGTTGACTGCGTCCTTTAGCTCAACGCGATTCAATGGCTTTGGCGTCCCGTTGTTATTGTTACCTCCGACGGGGCATTGTCCATCAAGGTCACAATTTTCAAGACATGCCCTTGAGTCGGTTCCCAGTCTGACCCGGCCGTTGATCCTTCTCTATTGGATCGCGATGACGATAGTACTTGAACCGCGCTGAATTTTTAGGACGACGGTCGCATTCACGTTTTCCAGTACGTTGGAGAGTTCGTCCACGCTGCGAACATCACGGTTGTTTACTGCTTGAACAATATCGTTTTGACGTAATCCACTGCGTGCCGCGGGACTACCGGACTCGACCGTGGTCACGAGCACACCGACGACCTGCCCATGCTGCGGGTGGTCTGGGGGAATATTAGTGAATTCAGCTCCCTTCAGCTTCTCGATCTTCGTCCCGCCGGCCAACATCGTGGCTCCCGGTTCGCCCACTTTCGCGTTGATGGATTGTTGCTCGCCCTCACGGATGATCTTCAAATTAACGTCATCGTCTACCCGTTTCATGCCGATGCGGTTACGTAGATCACCGGCCGTGTCGATTGGTGTGCCGTCAACGGCAATGACGACGTCTCCGGCCAGCAGACCAGCAGCCTGGGCGGCAGAATCTTCGACGACTTGATTGATAAGGGCTCCATTTTCCACATCCAAATCGAGAGCTTCGGCTAGCGCCGGTGTAACGGTAGTGATCATGACGCCGAGAACACCGCGTTTTACACCACCGAATTCGACCAGTTGACTAACAATGCCCTTTGCTAATTTTGCTGGTATTGCAAAGCCGATGCCTACGTTTCCACCGCTTGGTGCGATGATCGCGGTATTGATTCCGATTAAGTTCCCATCGAAATCAATTAGTGCGCCGCCTGAATTACCCGGGTTAATCGATGCATCGGTCTGGATAAAATCTTCGTAATCGATATTGAGCCCACTGCGTCCCAAGGCGCTCACGATGCCCGAGGTGACCGTTTGTCCCAATCCAAAGGGGTTGCCGATCGCGACAACGAAATCCCCGACTTCCACTGAATCAGAATCTCCCAACTTCAACTCGTTCAAGTTTTCGGCTTCGACTTGCAACAGCGCCACGTCGGTGCCCTCGTCGCTTCCGATCAGTTCTGCCGTGAATTCACGGCCATCGGATAGCGTGACCGTGATTTCGGTCGCTTTGTTGATGACATGGTGATTGGTCAATATGTAGCCTTCGTCGGCATCAATGATGACGCCCGAGCCGACGCTTTGTCGGGGTCGGGAAGGGGCTTGTTCCGGCACGTTGAAAAAGCGGCGGAAAAAAGGGTCGTTATAGAGTGGATTGTTGCGACGACTGGTCGATCCCTGTACGCCCACATTGACGACGGCGGGCGTGACTTTCTTTAAGAGGGGCGACAAGGTTGGTCGGCCTCCACTGCTTGGGAGCTCCGCGGGCCACTGTGCGAAAACGAGCGCTGATGTCATCACCAGCATTACGGCGGACCACTTTTGCATCACCGCTCGGCCAATGTGTTGACTCTCCTGCTTGGACATCGTTTTCTCCCTGTCGATTACGTTTAGAGGGTTCGTGTTCTTTGGAGTAGAACTTAACTTTATTTACTAATGCGACCAGATTTACCGCGAAAGGTTCATTGTTATTTCTTGGTTCGTTGCGTTGAGTGAGCGAGACTTTCTCGAACCACTGGGTAGGTGCCTACTACCGGTATCCGAAGCCAACTGGCTGATTTAATGCATATTAAAGAGGATGGCCTCCCATTTGACCAAATCTTGCCGACACCACGTCTTCTACCGCTGATTCGGGAGCGGCTACTGCGTCTCCGGAACGGACAAAATAGGCGTCGGGGTGCTCAACGCCTAAGGGTTCTGATCCAGAAGCCACTGCGGCGGTGGCGTCAAACATAGTCTGTCGAAAACGCACCACGCCTAAATCTGTCTGGACCAACATCTCCTTGGTACGGTCAGCGATTAGTCCCTGACTGTCGGCGATTGCGGCATCTTGCTCCGAAATACCGCGTATGCCCGTGTAACTTGATGTCCTTTGCGCCTCGCGGTCGATGAGGTAGTCGTTTCCACGCTGGCGTAGCGGAACGTAGTGTTCATCGACCTCTGCGAAAATCCCAGAACCGGACGATAGCTGATGGCATTCGCGTTCCGTGAGCGGTCGATCTGGATTCCAGCAGTAACAAAATATCCAGCAGGATGTATCGTCGATGGGTACCCAAGTGTTGCCGAGATTGTTGTCTTCCGGAAAATTGCCGGGCGCGAGGGAATGGTTTGGCATGAGGAACTGTGTCATGCGGTAGTAGACGTCATCGTTATCGGCTTCTCTTGCAGCGCAAAGTAGCATCCCAGCAGCGTGATCAAGAACAGTAAAGCTTGGTTCCCCATCCTCGATCATCCAACGAAATCGAGCGAGGCGCGTCGGTTCGTTTTGGCCCGCAATGTCTTCGCTGGACAAGCCGACCTGGTGTAGACCGACCTTCTCACCGTCGTTTATTCCGGCATGCAAGAATGAGAAGTGGGCGGTATCTAGGCCACCCTCGCACGCTTGTGCCCAATTGCATTGTTGAAATTTCTTCGACACGAAACGGTGACTTGGCGGAACTTTAGCGAACTCGAACTGTGGCAGCTTTGGCGGTTCGCCCTCGCCCATATACGCCCATATCACGTCGCCCCACTCGCTGACTTGCAGCGCACGAATTTGCGCATTGGGTTTTAACCGTTCGGCTACCGCGTGACTGGCATTTGGAATGTCGATGCATTGACCGTGAACGTCAAATTTCCAGCCGTGGTAAACGCAGCGTAGTCCGCAATCTTCGTTTCGACCGAAAAAGAGATTAGCGCCTCGATGTGGACAGCGAGCGTCGACGATTCCGACCTCGCCGTCGGAATCACGGAACGCGATGAAATCTTCGCCTAATAACTTCAAACGCAGTGGGCCTGAATTAGGTACGGGTAGTTCCCTGGAGAGTAGAGCAGGTGTCCAATAGCGTCGAAACACAGCACCCATGGGCGTTTCGGCCCCCGTCTCAGTCAACGTCTTGTTCTCAGCAGCTGTTAACATGTCGTTTCCACTCGTGTTACACGCTCGTGGTAGCGATCGTGCGGCTAGACGAGGTCAATTTCAACGCCAGTTGGGCGCCACGAGCGGCCAAATGCCCGGTACTAAGGAACTTCATCCTGACGCAGCGCCGGCGTCACTGGAGTTTCCGCTCAACGCTGTCGATTTTTTCTGTCATCGTTTGTGCGCGATCCGTTCGGGTACCGACTCTAATGGTGCTCGTTATGCGCGGTGCACCGAGGGCATGTACGCGCTCGTGGCACCGTCGTACGGCCTCAAAAACGTCGTCCCATTCTCCTGCCACATTCGTGCCGTACGCGTGTAAGTGCGTTTCTAGACCCGCGTCGTCCAGGATTTTTTTGCATTCCGCGATGTAACTTGAGACGGAGACGCCGACGCCCAATGGGACGACGCATAAATCAATCATGACGTGCATGAACTATTCCTTGAAATGTTTGTTGACTGATGTGAAAACATCGTATTGGTGGATCGGGTGTAAGAGGCGCTCGCCGGCGCGGGATGCCAACATATCCCTGGCCCAGGCGGCAGGCCCTATTAAATGAAAAATATGTCCGTTTCGGCGCGAGAGCTTTTGAATACGCGCTGTGCGTTTTCGGCGGATTTTTTCGTAGGTCGCAAGTCCATCCTCAGCGGACGAAGATTTGCTTACACACTGAGCTAGCACAGCACCGTCCTCGATCGCCATCGCCGCTCCCTGAGCGAGGTAAGGGAGTGTCGGGTGGCAAGCATCTCCGAGCAACGTTGCCCTGCCTTGGCTCCATTGTTTCAGGGGCGCGTGATTGAAAAGACCCCAACGGTAACAAGCATCGGGATCTATCTTTTCGATCAGTTGGGTAACATCTTGATGCCAATCATTGAAGGCGGCGATGAGTTTTGTTTGATCGCCGCGTTCGTTCCATGACTCGTTGTTCCATTGGGAAGTGCGTTCGACACAGACGACGTTTATGTATTGACCTCGTCGAACGGGGTAACGAACGACATGCTTTTTAGGCCCCCACCACAGACCCGCTTTTGTTGAGGGCGCTTTTGTGTCGATCGTAGCCGTTGAAATGACGCCCCGCCAAGCAACGTGCCCAGAGAAGCTAGGTGTGTTCGAGCCAAATAGGCAGCGACGTACGCGTGAATGTATGCCGTCCGCTCCGACGATGAAGCTAGCTCGTTCTCGCGTCGTGGGACCCGAAATCCAAGCATACGTTCCGTTGACGCCAACATCGTCGATACGCTTACCTCGATATACCGGTATCGATGCGTTGTTAGCGGCCTGAGTCAGGCACGCGATCAAGTCTCGACGGTGAACGTGGTAATAGGGGAAGGATGAGCGGTAAGTATCCTTAGCAGGTGACAATTGCGCAGTGGTGACTCGTTCGCCGGTCCGCCAGTGCCTTAATTCAATTACACCGGGCTCGGACGCGATCGAAGCCAAGGGATCTGCTAGGCCAATTTCGTGCAACACGCGAGTGGCATTCGGACTCAGTTGAATTCCAGCCCCATGGCTAGCAGTCTGCTCCGTTTGTTCGTAGACCTTTACATCAAACCCGAGTCGATGGAGGCAGAGAGCCACCGTGAGTCCGCCGATACCTGCCCCGACAATCAGAACGTCGTCTCTAGCCATGTCGGTGACAATGGCTACGGGGTCGTCGACATCTCACTGACCCTCTCGATCGAAAACCGAACGCTCCAGAAAAGCGGGAATGGGTTGACGATCCTTTTGCACGCAACCAAACGACTACCTACGACTCGGGCTGTGGGACGATACGGATATAGGGTTTGGGTGACTTCCAGCCATCGGGATAGCGTGCCTTTGCTTCCTCGTCGGAGACTGCCGGAACAATGATGACGTCTTCGCCTTGGGTCCAGTTAACAGGCGTTGCTACTTGATGTGCGGCCGTCAATTGACAGGAGTCCAGAAGTCGCAAGACTTCATCAAAGTTCCGTCCGGTACTCATGGGGTAGGTGAGCATTGCCTTCACCGTCTTATCCGGACCGATCACAAAAACCGATCGCACGGTCGCATTGTCGACGGGCGTTCGGCCTTCTGAGGAGTCTCCTGCATTGTCAGGAAGCATGTCGTACAGTTTGGCGATCTCCAGCGAAGGATCACCGATGAGTGGATAATTGACGGCGTGACCCTGCGTCTCTTCAATGTCTTTGATCCAATCTGAGTGGCTTCCGACAGGATCCACAGACAAACCGATCACTTTGCAGTTGCGGTCCGAAAATTTATCCTGCAAGCCCGCCATATAGCCGAGCTCGGTGGTGCAGACGGGAGTAAAATCTTTGGGATGGGAGAACAGAATTGCCCACCCGTCGCCGATCCAATCGTGGAACTGAATTTCACCTTGCGTGGTTTGAGCCACAAAGTTCGGTGCTTCTGAGTTAATCCGTAGTGCCACGCGTATTCCCTTTTAATTCGTGTACGACGTTGGAGGCTACCACTAAAAAGTAAAACAGCCTACGTGCTCTGTTACCTCAACTCTAGGTCCGCGAACGTCCTGTGCTCGCGTCGATATAACGTGTGCGGACGGTGTAGACACTGTCTCCCGTCAGAATTGCATGTCGACCAAATAGGCGACCGTTGGCCCAGTTCGAGAGCCCGAGTTCCGGCTTATTCAGTGCCCTCTGCCCGTCGACCCAACGGGTATGGTTGTCACCGATGAAGGGCGCATCGACCCTTTGGTAGAAGTGTTGGTGTTCTTGCTCATCGTTGGAGATTAGCGAAGCGACCAAGCGCGGACTGTGTGCATTAAATAAATCAATCGCTTCTTCTAGAGACTGGACGACGATTAGCGTTATTTCCGGTGACGTTTCCCATTCCCATTCTCGGCCGATGTCACCAACGGGCAATGTGGATGCCTGGAACTCCTCGTGCTGGCCATCTGCACGGTGGATGGTCACTTTGCGGTTAAAGGCACCTCCAGAAATAAATGCCTCGCTTCCCTCAGCCACGTGTAGACGGTACTCCTGGCCGAGGTTCGCTGCAGCCTTATTCAAACCCTCGAGCAAAACCGGGACGAGTTCGTTTGCCTTTGAGGCAACGACACAACAGGTGTTGAGCGTGTTGCAGACTTTTCGATCAAGGGACGCGATGACACACTGCCGTAGGATCTCGGGAACTGCAGTGTCAGCGACAATCATCCAGCCCCCCCCGGTACCGTGCAGGCTGACTGGTGTCCCAACGCTACGTGCGAGCGAGCCCAGTAGTTCGACACTTTCACCGGAACCTCGGGCTACCGCGAGCGCGAGACGCGAATCAAGAAATAGTGCCCACCCTGCGGCATGCGCAGAGCTGTCGACAAGGACAATGGCATCTTCAGGAAGCCCGGACCGCACGAGCGATGGCCTTAGGGCGAGTTCCATCATCGCTTGCGCGGTCTGTAACGCGTCGCTACCAATTCGAAAAATTGCCGTATTGCCTCCCCGCAGTACGCCGCACGCGTCTGCAAGAACGTTGGGTCGCCCTTCGAATACGAATCCGACGACGCCAAGTGCCGACGTCTCGAGTTGAATTTGAAAGTGGTCGTGATCGATGGTTTCGACAATGGAATTTCTAGACGGTTTGGATTCGGCCCACTCTCGTAACCCGTCGATCATGCTTGCGCGCATGTTCTCTGAAACTTGGAGACGAGTAGTGGATCGACCTTTTGCTTTCGCCTTCGCGACGTCCTTTTGGTTGATGCGTTCGATAGATCTCCAAATTTTTTCGCTCTTCAACGCATCACAGAAGGCATTGAAGAAGTCGGTCACCTGGTCGTCGGTAACTTGTTGCATGGTCGCGAAGGCTTCTAGAGACTGAGATACAGCCGTGTCGACAATTTGTCGTTCCTTGTTGGCGAGATGAAGTAATCCATGCTGTGAATTTGGGATGACGAGATCGCCAGGTTGAAACGCCTGCGCCAACGCTTTGCTCACGCGGAACGTTTCGCCGCTCGTTGTAACAATCAAGCTGTCCGGTTCGAGTTCGTTGAGCATGAGTAAGTCGAGGGTGTCGAATTTTTCCGACTATAACCCAGGATGGGGTGTACCCAGGATTCAGCGTAACTCGGTTCAGGTAGGACTTGCGTCGAATGTCACGCTTTTGATCAGCACGAACACGTTCGTTCCGACATTGAGTGATAAATCCTCGACAGAGGCGAGTGTGATGCGAGCGCGTAGCCGTTGATGTTGGAATTCAACGAGGGCTTCGACATGCGGCGAGTCTGGCACGTGGAATAGGTCGATAACGGTCGCCGCGAGCACGTTGCGAATACTGATGGATTCGGGTCGGTTGAGTGCTAGGGCGACGTCTCGTGCTCTAACGCGCACGCGTATGTGATCGCCAAGCCCCAATTCCGGCTCCATCGGCATGGTCAGCATTTGTCCATCGATAGTGAGGTGGGTGAGTCGATGATGGGTAACATGTTCGACGACGACAGCTTCAACGATCGAGCCTGCCTCAAAGCGACCGGTTACTTCCGCGAGATCGAGGCGTTCGAGAATTTCAGCGGTGGGCCCCATGGCTTGTATTCGCCCATTGGAGATTGCAAGGATTCTCTCAGCAACACGGGCGACTTCTCCCACCGCATGACTGATGTAGAACACCGGTAGACCGAATTGGGAAGCTGTCGTGTCGATATACGGAAGAATGTCGGCTTTTCGCTTCTCATCCAGCGCCGATAAAGGCTCGTCAAGCATCAAGAACCGTGGGTTGGTTAGTAATGTCCGGGCCAGTGCGACGCGTTGTTTCTCGCCGCCGGATAGTTCGAGTGGTCGGCGATTAAGCAAGGGGCCGAGGTCGAATGTGTCAACGACATCGGCCGTCACGACTTTTCTTGTCTTGGCCAAAGTCCGGGAGAACGCGTAATCGAGGTTGCCGGCCACGGATAGATGGTCGAATAATCGGGCTTCTTGAAAGATATATCCGACTGAACGCTTGTGCGGTGCGACATACGTTTTCGTCTTTGTGTCGAGCCATACATCGTCGCCAACGATGATGCGTCCTTCGGCTCGCTCGAAACCGGCTAACACGCGCAAGAGGGTGGTTTTACCGCTCCCGCTCGGACCCAAAATGCCGGTGATCCCCTCAAGCGGGATTTGGGTGGAGACTTCAAGTTTGAATTCACCAACGCGGGCGCGGACGTCGAGAACTATCATTTCAGCGAATCCGAATCGGGAAGCGGCGGTTTAGGCTATAAACGGCGAGTAACACGACAAACGAAAATACGAGTAACGTTATCGACAGAGAATGTGCGGCCGCATATTGGAGTGTTTCGACGTTTTCATAGATAGCGATCGAAATGACCCTTGTCTCTTCGGGGATATTACCTCCGACCATGAGAACGACGCCGAATTCGCCGACGGTATGGGCGAAAGTCAACACGACTGCCGTAACAAATCCACGAGCGGATAAGGGTATTGCCACTGTAAAAAAAGCGTTCAATGGTGTGGCACGTAGACTGGCGGCCGCTTCCATGGGTCCCGCTCCAATCGTTTCAAAGGCGTTTTGCAGCGGTTGCACCATAAAGGGAAGCGAATAGATCACCGAAGCGACGACAAGTCCTTCGAAAGAGAACGTTAGTGTTGAACCCGTCATTTGAACCCAGAAAGAACCGATCCCGCTGTCTGGACTCATGATCACGAGTAGATAAAAGCCGAGCACCGTTGGCGGCAGCACTAACGGCAAGGCGGTGATCGCCTCAATGATTGGCTTAACCCAAGACGTCGTTCGGGAAAGCCACCAAGCCAAAGCCGTTCCTAATATCAGCAAGATGCAAGTCGTAACCGTTGCTAACTGGATGGTGAGCCAAATCGCTCCTAGATCGTTCAAGGTTTACTCAACCCGATAACCCGCTTGCCGAATAATTGTGCGTCCTTGTGGGCCGTGGAGAAATTCATTGAACTGCCGGGCGGTGTCGTTATGTTGCCCAGTATTTAGTAGGGAGCTGTCTTGTCGAATCGGGCGGTGAAGATGAGGTTGAACTTGCAAGAGGGTTCCCTTTTTTCCACTTTCCATACGTGAAATGCTGGACTGGGCCACAAGTCCCGCATCCGCGTTACCGGTGGCGACCAGGACATGAGTCTGCCCAATGTTTTCCCCGAACACGAGACGTGATTGAACTTGGTCATACAGTTTCAAGGTTCTGAGTGTTTCGATTGACGCGGCCCCGTATGGCGCTAATCTCGGGTTCGCGACGGCTAGTTGTCTAAACTCCATCGTTTTCAATATGGACTGGATCGTCGATTTATTTGGGGCGGCAGGCTCTTTGGGGATCCATAAAGCCAACTGTCCTATGGCGTAGGTTCGACGTGACCCTGGGACGACGAAACCTCGTTTCTCCAGAAGCATTGGACGGTCCTGATCTGCGGCTAAGTACAGGTCAAACGGTGCGCCCTGGACGATTTGTGCATACAACTTACCCGTCGAACCGCTGACCAATCGAATGTCATTGAATGTTTCCTGGTAAAACTCGTTTCGTAAAATCTTGGCTGTCTGCAGGAAGTTTGTTGCGACTGCAACAAGGGCGTCTCCAGACGCATAGGCGGAGAGCGTCCCGACCAGTGAAAGCCAGACGCCCCATCGGCGGATCGTTCTTCTGAACTTAAACCACGATGCATTGTTTGGCATTTCCTTCGCGATCGAGGATCGGCGCGGCACTACCATACCTAGCTGTAGGTCAGACGGCGGCATCACAGCATTTGCTGGTTATCGTGGCAATACATGCATGCGCGGTGAATCGCATGGCCGATGGTATTTTCACCTAGTCCTTATAGGTGTCAGTTCCACGATACGGTCCATCGCGCCATTGCAGTGCATCTTTGAGTCCGTTAGTCGTGATCTGATCTCGCCACTGGTACGCGAAATCGGTGAATTGGCCCATCGCGTCGTGGTCGGTGCTACTGCGTACCGATGAGTAAATTCCCATGTTTTCATAAAAGCGATTCATGTTTACTTTGAGAGCACCGAGATGGTCTGACGACATGATGGCGATCCGATCGGCAAACGCGACGGTACGTTCCTCGAGTTCTTCTTTGGGCCACGCGTAGTTGATCATGCCCATTGCCTCAGCTTCGATCGCAGTCACGTTTTCCCCGGTGTAGGCGAGTTCTTTAGCTTTACGCATGCCAATAACCAACGGCCAGATCACCCCATTTCTTGCGACCCCAAGTCCTCGATGGCCCGGGTGACCTAATTGCGCGTCGTTCGCCGCAACGACTAAATCGGCCATCATCGATAATTCACATCCCCCCGCGACTGCGTAGCCATGTATTTGGGCAATCGTAACTTTTGCCATATTCCAGAAATACATTTGGATGTCCGTGATTTGTTGCATGCTAGTGCGTATGCCCATGACGAGAGTTCGCCGCTTGTCGTCGACGGATTTATACGAACGTTTGGGTTTGCCGCCTGGCGATGGGGTTAAGTCATAACCGGCGCAGAAAGCGCGTCCCGCACCGCGAACAATGATCACCCTTGTCTCGTGTTCGGCTTCCATATCGTGCAATGCTTCGTTCAACTCAAATAGCAGGTCGGTTGAAAGGGCGTTGAGTTTCTCGGGGCGGTTAAGTGTGATACGTCCTACGCGTCCGTCAGTACCTACATGGTCCGTCAGAATGTTTTCGTAATCAGCCATTGAATTGTCTCCAGATTCAGGTATTTCAGAGATTCTTTGATCAAGGTGTCATAAATCAAGCCTCATGTAGAGACCAAGACAGAAATTAGCGACCGACCTGGTTCGATTAATGCTCCAAAACGTCATCGGAATAGAGCTTGGGCGGAAGGATGGCGATACGCTAGGTGTAGGTTGAATTGAACAAGTGAGAGCGAGAATGGTTGAAAACAATGCCTTGACGATGGCGTTGGTCGGTTGTGGCAATATCGCTCGGGCCCATTGGCGCGGGATGCGCGCCCATGCGCCACGAATTAGGGTTACCGCAGTGGTTGACTCCGACCCTGACAACGCTGCGTCGATGTCTGAACGAACCGGTGCCGTTGCGTATTCGTCACTGAGTGAAGCACTTGCGAAAGGATCGTTCGACGCGGTCGATCTGATGCTTCCGCATGACCTGCATGAAGAGGCTGCTGTCCAAGCGTTTGCAGCGGGAAAGCACGTATTATTGGAAAAACCGATGGCAATTGACTTGGCGGCATGCGAACGGATTATGGTAGCGGCTAACGCCGCAAAAACGGTTTTCATGATCGCCGAACAAGCGCAGTACTGGACCGACATCAAACGTGCCCGAGACCTGATCAACGAGGGTCTTATCGGTAAAGTCGTTATGGCCCGCGCGTGTTTTTACGATCCGTTGCCGACCAGGAAAACAAAAGAACGTGGTGTGCCTTGGCGTTTCAATCTCGCGCGCGCTGGCGGAGGGATTTGTATCGATGGGGGCGCGCACTGGATACGGCCGCTTCGGATGCTATTGGGCGAAGTGAGCGAAGTGATCGCTTCGATGGGTACCCATATCGCGAAGATGGAAGGGGAGTCATGGGCACAAGCGCTCATACGATTCGATTCCGGCGTCACGGCATCTTTTCACGCTTTTCTAGGCGGGGGCACCATGGCTCCAACCGAAGACTTTCGAATCACCGGTACGACGGGAGAAATCGTCATCGAGCACGGGCGGGATGGACGCTTGATTTTATTCAACGATGAAGACCCAGAAGGGGTGTCGATCATGGACGCCTTCCAAGGCAAGGTGGACAGCTACGGTCTTGAGCTTGAGGATTTCGCCAGCGCGGTTCTGGACTCAAAAACGCTTGAAGCCTCTGCCGAATATTCTCTTGGCGAACTACGCACTGCTCTTGCGATGTATCGGTCGGTTGAGAGTCGGAACTGGGAAAGGGTCTGGTAAATTACCCGCAGACGGGACCGAAGGTTGTTTGATCGTCCGTTCGCGCCGAGAGTAGATGCCTGGGTCGTAAAGCGGTGGGGCGTGTGATGATGAGGCGACGACTTGGAGGAACCTCTGTGAAAATTGGGCTAATTTGCATAGTGGCCGGATTGTCGATGTTCGTGGGTGCGATCGAGCGCTACGCGTATTTCGGTGATCTACATGTCCATACTCGATTCTCGATGGATGCTTTCACCTTCGGGACTCGTACAACCCCGGACGACGCCTACCGATTTGCGCGTGGCGCGGAAATACGTCATCCAG
>JAKUTI010000189.1 GCA_022448765.1 Pseudomonadales bacterium | reverse complement strand
CGGAAATTGTATTTAAGTCTGACGCTGTCCAAAGGAATTGAGGGTAGGCCCTGGTTAAACGTAGATTGATACAGATTTATGTCTGCATCACGGAAACGGTAGATTGATTGCATCGGGTCCCCGACAGCAAAGAACGTATTGCCGTCACCCGGTTGCCAACTTTGTACCAATTTCGTAAGAAGTTTGTATTGCTCTAGCGAAGTGTCTTGAAATTCGTCCACCAGAATGTGGAAGGTCTGGTAGTCGAGCATTAACGCTAAGTCTGTTGGGATCTCGTCACGAGATAGTGCGTTCCTGGCCGAAATGGTTATTTCCGAGAAGTCGATACGCTGGTGCAGTCGGAAGACTTCGATAAGCTCGGCTGCAGCCACGGTCAATACGATGGAAAAAGTTTTTAGTTTCTCGGACTCTTCTGACGGTATTTTTTTGTCCGGGATGTGTTGGAGATTCGCGACGGCCTTAGTCAAGCCCCGGTCCGCTAAGGCTTGCATCGCCTCGGCGAACCGTTTCTTTTCGTGACGTGCACTGGACGGAAACCCCTCTCGCACGGTGATACGCGCGCGAAAGGAGCGATTTTTCGTGGTCGCGATTCGGGAAAAAAAATACCAATCGTGCGGATTTGAGAGATTTGAAAACGGTTGATTGAGGTTGGTCGCGGAGAATGCGCATAGCTCCATGATCTCCTCCAATAGCGTTTGCGGGATGCGAGCCCCGAGCGTGTCGATGGTTCTATCTATGATGCTTTCGATTGCCTTCTCAATTAGGCGAACGAACCGCCCCGGGTCGTTGCTAATCGAATCTCTGGCGGCGTTCGACACTGGGTCAAGCCATTGTTCTCGTCGACTAAGCATGTCAGCGACTAGATTTCGTGCAAGTTCGAAATCATTGCCGATCATCGATACAAAACGACTAATGTCTGCGCTCAGAGGATCTTTGTCTTCTGTCTTCTCAAGTAAACGGTCAGCGGCCTCCTGATACAGCCATTGGGCGTCTTCAGCGAATCGATATTCGAGCCCGAAGCGTGTCGCGAAAGGCTGTTGCTGAATAATACCGAGGGCGAAACTATCGATTGTCTGTATGCGCAGGCGTTGTGGATTTTCGAGTAAATGCCAATTCCGTTCGTAAGCACGATCGTGGGCAGGGGTTGCGATCTCGGTTTTAGCTCGCAGTTGGTCGATAACACGTTGTCGCATTTCGGCGGCAGCTTTGCGCGTGAAAGTGATTGCAAGCACGTGTTCGGGTTCTTGGACGAGCCCTAGCAGTTTGAGATAACGATTGACTAGGAGGGTTGTTTTACCCGAGCCGGCGGGAGCATGGACGATAACCGAGCGGTCGGGATCGATCGCAAGTGACCGGGCGAGATCATCGTCATTAAGATCACTTGTCGTCATCGAATATCCGACACAGACCCGGGAGTTGACATCGGCGGCAAATCGCTCTGTCGATCGGATCTACGGCCGCGTGGCCGTTGGCAAATGATGTTGCGGTGTCTTCAAGATCACTCTTCCATGCGTTGATGAGAGCCTCGAATGTTTCGAAACCAAAATCCTGACAATTCGATAAACCCTGACTTTCTTGCTCTCCGACCCCGATTAAAGTTGCACCATCTTCTGATAGCTGGACCAGGGCTATCCCTGATGCATCCTCTGCAGTCGACGCGTACAGAGGGAGTTGTGGATCCGAAAGACGCGGTAAACGCCAACCCGCCGTGGATGCTCTACCACTCTTATAGTCGATAATGAGTTGACGACCGTTTTCCGTTTCGTCGATACGATCTAGGCGTAACTCAAGGCGCAATGGTCCGATCCGAACGCTTTTTTCAGTTTCGACCGCGACGACTCGATACGGTCGCCGTGTTTGCTCAAATTTTAACCAGTGCACGAGAATTTCTTGGATGCGTTGATGTTCGTGTTTGAGTACGGCCTCGGAAAGGTTGGGTTTAAATTTCACCAGCGCGCGATCAACGATTTCGCGAAGCAACGCGGGGTCGATTGCATTGACATCTTCTTGGCTTTCGCACGAGGCAAGGGCCTCATGTAAAACGTCGTGTATCAAGGATCCTCGATCCAAAACATCAGGAAATCGATGCGGCTCGCGCGGGTCGGAGAGCATGAGCCGATGTTGTGCCCAAGCCTTAAAGGGACAGACAGACTGGTCGCGCAATACCGAGCTACCACCGTACGTTAGTTGATCCGATGGAATGGTTGTCCCTGTCTCATCTTTCAGCGTCTCGAGGGCATGGCGCGTTTGCTGCTGGGCCCAGATGTGTCCATGAGCCGCAAGAGTCGGCGTGCGCAGGACTTGTGTTAAGGCGGATTCGTCTCGAACCGGAATTAAGCTGCTGGGAGAACAGGTTGCATCGTCTTCAGACAGTGAATAGCTGAATACAATGAGCGGTGCGGTCGACAGCCATGAGTGGGTTTTTTCCTCCGCTTTGCGAAGCCACTCCTGGGGAGACGAGGAGGGAATGCCGGCGGCCCGCTGCGTTGATATTGGGATGAAGGGATTGGGGCGAGTTGGCCCAGGCCAGCTGGTGTCGCTGACGTTGGCGACCCATAGCGCGTCAAATCTGAGTTCATCAGATTCTCCTCGGCTTAACACTTGAATATGTGCTGGTGGTGACTGCACGGCGAAGCGCTGGTGTTCGGCAAGGAAGCAAATGGTTCTTACCGCGTCCGACCAGTCGAGGTCACCAAATGGCGCGCTTGATAAGAAGGTGTCGATGACTTCCGACAGGGCTTGCGCGGCTTGAAAGTTGTTTGAATCCGTTTCTTCCCCGGGCCACCCGGCAATATCGAGGATGGACTTCGCCCTCTCAGCCCACGTCCGGGGCGAACCCTTCCCTGGCGACCGGATCAACGCAACTATTTGTTCCCCCCATGGGGGTTTTAGGCGGCGGGCAAATTCCTTTAGGTCTAATCGGTGCGGTAGCCACGAAGCGAGTCCTTGGGTCGTTTTGACCCCGGGTAGGTATTCTGAATGCAGCAGCTGATCCACGACGCGGAAATTTAAGGGCTGGATGGTCCACTGGAGTAAATCGAGACCGTCACGACATACTGGTTCGTCGCTTAGCAACAATCCGCTCCCAATATTTGCGATTTGTGCTATTTCGCCGACATCAGGGAAGGCGGCTTCAAATTGGCGACGAATAGCTTCGTATTCTCCGGCCAATTCTTTAACCACAATACCTATTCGAGCTTCGGGTTCAGCGGACAGGATTTCGCGTGACCAAACGGCGAATGCAGCGCGTTCGTGGTTGGATGTTTCAAAGCTTGTCAGCGTAGGGCAGGAATCGTGATTTTCGGGCGTTGAGTGGTGTTGTACGTGGGATCCGGATTTGATCAGAGCATCGAACAACGTTTGCTGGGCCGGCGTCCTATCAAGCAATCCGAATGTGTGAACGGATGTTGGTACCAGGTCTCCTGCCAGCGCCGCGTCCTCGAGGAACCCGTACAGTTGCATCTCGGAGATTGCGCGGTGCTGGTTGAGGAAGTTGGTGAGGGTGTCGATCCAACGGTGAAAAAGTCTTCCATTGTCCGTTGTGTCCAGGTCGTTGGGTTGGATCTTCCAAAGCCAATATTGACGCCATGCATCAAGAAAAAGTGATGTGTGTGCCTCCAGGTTACTGTCTGGCGCGGCGAGCTTCGCCGCGAGTAATAATTTTTGCGGCGACAAAACCACGAGAGGATTTCCGGACGCGTTCTTTGGAAACGTTGCCGCGTGGGTTGTTTTAAGCCAGTGGCCTATCGACGCTACACTAGTCGTTGGCCAAGTTGTTAGACCCAGGCCTCTCTGGTGGTGGTCGAAAGCGTATTTGAGTTCACGGACCTGGCGCTCATTGGCAGTAACGACTTGATCTTCGCGCAGAGCAGAAAGAAGTTCCGGGCCTATAGCGATCAGTGGGTTGCGCACACCGAGAATTCTACACGGACATCTGCACCGGCGACCCGTAAAAGAGTTGGGTAGGCCGAACCTAACCAACGATTATGGCGACGGATACGGGGCTTATTTCTCGATCAAGAAATTCTTTGCGGCGTTGAGTTCAGCAGCAAGGTAGCTCGAGCCACCGCGATCGGGATGCATGCGTTGTATCAATCGTCGATGGGCTGCCACGATCTCGTCTTGGGTTGCGTCACCCGAGAGCCCGAGAACTTTGAGTGCTCTTTCTCGCGTCATCTCTGTAGTGTCGCCATTCGAATCCTCGGAAGCGGCTTCCAATATGTGCGGGTGGTATCGAGCAGCATAAGCTTCTAAAAGTCGGCGTGACTCGGTATCCCGGAGCGCGAGGTAGAGCTCTTTGATTTCGACGGCAGATAGATCCGCGAGCGCACATCCCTCATGTTGACCTGAAAGCACCTCGCCGTAAATTTCGCCCGACTGGTGATCCAAACTCATCCTAAGCTCCCGCGTACTTGTTTCGGTTTGTTGCGGGCCAGAACTAGTAGCTCTAGGTTGAGCGGTCGAGAACATCGACATTAGACGCGCAAGATAGGGTAGGTAACGAAGGAGAAAGAAACCGCGGCGGAGAAAGGGAAGAATTGCGGCGCCGGTCGCTGCAATCCAATGCATCCTGCCGGATCCGGCCAATATGGCGAGGGCGATTAAGAGTGTTGTGGCAGACGCAATGATCTTGGTAGATAGGTTTTTCGGTTGCTTGCCGACCCATAACGACCGCATTAAAAACACGAACGCGATCGTTGCGAGGATAGCCACAACCACGAGCAGAGTCATGGCTTTAGCTGTTTAAGCAGGTGGCGCCCTTCTACCGTGGTCAGTTGAGAGATGGCGCTTTGACCCTCGGTCGCGTACGCGACCACGGCTCCCAATAGGGCTGCTAGTTCTTTTGCCGATCCAGGAGAAAAGCGAGCGTACGCACCGCGAGAACGCATAGCTATCTGTTGGAACACTTGTTTCGCGTGCGGATCAAGACCTTCTTGAAAAACGAATAGAGGTAATCGAAAAAGCCCGAGCTCGCCTGCACAGGCGTAAAGTTCCGTGGGGGATTCTTCGCAACAGTCGCCCACGAATACGACGGCTTCTATTTTTTCCCTGGAAATCTGTCGGCGCGCATGCTGAAGGACTCTGAGGATTTGCGTCCGACCACCCCGACAACGAACGTTTTGCATTTCGTGCAAGAGACTTCCCGGATCTTTGTTCCAAGAGGACACGAAAAAATCGTCTAAGCCTCGGTAATACACCAACTGAACGTCAAGACGCTTGTTACTTGCGACATTGAAAAGTTCGGCATGTAAGCTTGTTGCTACATCCCAAGACGGCTCGCGACTCGCTGTGGCATCCATCGCGAAGATTAAACGGGCCGAACTTGTATTCGACACGGCCTGGTCAC
The DNA here is from genome assembly GCA_022448765.1 of Pseudomonadales bacterium. Classification (GTDB taxonomy): domain Bacteria; phylum Pseudomonadota; class Gammaproteobacteria; order Pseudomonadales; family Azotimanducaceae; genus UBA11889. The sequence continues at coordinate 163 of JAKUTI010000189.1, read as the reverse complement.
GGGCCCGAAGAAGAAAGTTGTTTACAGAGGTCTTGATTGATGGCGGTTTTGGCATTGATTTCCAGACCGGACAATCCAAGTGGTCGAGTGATTTTTGCTACTCGGCTATGATGACACGTAACGCGTCAAGGGTCGTAGTCATATAGTTGTACGTGGAAGAGCA
>JAKUTI010000188.1 GCA_022448765.1 Pseudomonadales bacterium | reverse complement strand
TCACCAAGGGATCGGGGCCGCAGGATGTCGCTATGGTCGGTGAAGGCACTAAACAGCACCCGACCGCCACCACTCTCGGCAACAGCTTCCAGGAGCTCTAGCTCCTCGGTCAGCCGAGGTGGACTCAAGACGAACTGCATCAAGCCACCGCGCGAAGCGACCTCTGTAGCCACTGCGGTCAACTCCTCTCGGCTGGCGAATGTGCCAGGAATCGGCAATCCGTCCGGGCCGACGTGCCCCTCGAAACGGCTGGTTGAGAACCCGATAGCGCCTTGCGCTACAGACTCACCCGCGATGCGAGCGATCTCAGCCAGGTCGTCATCGTTGGCGTCATCAGCGACGCTGCGCTCGCCCATAACCAGCCGCCTGATGGCGCTGTGCCCAACCAATCCGGCAACATTGACCGCCGGCCGAAGACGCTCGATCGATTTTAAATAGCCACCGTAGTCCTCCCAATCCCATGGGAGGCCCTCAAGGATGGCGGCCAGGGGTATGTCCTCAACCGTCTCCATGGTCGCGGCCAAGTACTCGCGATCGGCCGGCTTGCACGGCGCGAACGTAACGCCGCAATTGCCAAGCACGGCCGTTGTGATGCCGTGCCATGTGATAGGAGTCATGAGCGGGTCCCACCCGATCTGGGCATCAAGGTGAGTATGTAGGTCGATGAATCCGGGGGTGACTACCCGGTCCTGGGCGTCGATCTCTTCCCGACCCCGCCCGTCGACGTCGCCGACGGCAGCAATACGGCCGTCAGCGATCGCAACATCGCCTGTGATCGGTTCAGCGCCGGTGCCGTCAACGATGGTTCCGTTGCGAATAACCAGGTCATGTGTCGTCGACATCGCTTCCCTCCAGCAAGACTGTCCTTTGTCTGTGTCGACGTAGCAGCCACTTGCCACTACGCACGTGATCATGATCCCACATCGGAATATTTGTGGCGACAGACAGCCCGTGGTTGCACAGAGTACGACCGGTGGGACGCCACCGCCCGTATCGCTATCAGATAAAATCGATTCCCGGTCTTAACACCAGTTTCACCAGGGGCGCTCTTCCTGGTTATCGAAGCGCGCGTTGTGCGACTTCGACCAGCCGACACGGTCGTCGGCGTCCTCTTGCTCGGTGAAGGTCTGATCAATGCTCATGACCCAGAAGTTACCGGAAGCACGTACCGCCGCCGTCTGGCCCATGATATCCGCTGCCTGATTGATCGACATCTTCGAGACCCGCAACGCGTACTCGGTGTTCCCGGCGATGCGCCTTGCCAGCCAGCGGGTGCCAGCGTCCAGCTTGTCGTCAGGTACGACGTGGTTGACCATACCCAACCGATGCGCCTCCTCGGCCGTCAGAAAGTCTCCGGTCCACAGGTACTCTTTGGCCTTGCGGATGCCCATCTCCCAGAAGTGCGTTGGGTACTCGTGATGAGCGCTGCCCCAGCGTACGGACCGATCGGCGAAGCGTGCATTGTCTGATGCCATGATGAGGTCGCAGGTCGACGCGAGCATCCACGAACCCATGATGCAGTAGCCACGCACCATGGCGATGGTTGGCTTTCCTAGATTGCGCCACCGATCATGCAGACGAAAGTAGACCCCGCGGTCCATGTCGCGTACGCGCCCGAGAGCAGAGGTGTCGCGCGGGAAATCGTCCAGTTCAGCTTGCATCTCTTCGCTACCAAGGTCGTGCCCCGCCCCAAAATTGTCGCCGACACCGGCGACAACGATGACTCGCACGTCAGCGTCATCCTCAGCGGCGGTGAAGGCATCATCCAGTTCCGCGTACACCCTGCGGCTGATGGCATTCATCGTACCCGGTCTGTCGATTGTGATGGTGGCGACAGCGTCCTCTGTCGTCAGTCGGACGTACTTCATCTGCATCGGCGTATCTCCTCGTCGCTTCATCGCCATCATCGGCCTGATTATCTGTTCATTAGTCGAGGGCCAGCCAGCGATAGCCGCCTCGTCTTCAGATGGTCCCTGAACGTGGCTTACTTGCCAAGTCTGCAATTTTCGTTCGTATTGCAACCGAATCCCCACCAGCAAAAAGCAGCCGAAGCCGCCGAGCAAAGATCCGCCTATACGCCACACAAGGACAGTCCGCCAAGGGCCTACACCGGGACAGAAAATCGTCGTTGTATAAAACGCCCATCGGGGTCTTCCTCAGTTTGAGAAGGATCAGATGAGGACCATCCCAACTCGAATTGCCCCGATGGGATCGCTTCTATACAGTTAGATCAAAGGAGCCCGTCCAAACACCGCCCTAACAAGCGAGACGAGCGGACCCGTACTTCGCCACGAACCATTGGAATTCATATGGTTAATCACGGCCTGAGATTGAGGTGCGTCTTCGCACTACTGTCGATAATGCTCTCTTCTGGGATTTCGGCCGATGTGCGTCAGACCCAGTCGGGTTTCGTCAACGTGGGTGGCGATCAGATCTATTTTGAAAGTACCGGTTCGGGGCAGGCCGTGGTGTTGAGCCATGGTGCGGGAGGTCATCACGGTATTTGGATGTATCAAACGCCGGTTCTGGCAACTCAGTATCGCGTCATTACCTGGGACCAAAGGGGCTGGGGTAGGTCGACTAATCACGACGGGGTGGGCGGTAGTCATGCGACCGCTGTGGCAGACCTGAAAGTATTGCTGGACCACCTCGGGGTCGAAAAAGCCCCCGTCGTTGGCCAGTCCATGGGAGGTTGGGCTGTGGCTGGTTTTGCCATCGATCATCCGGATCGTACGCTTTCGCTGACGTTGGCCAATACCTTCGGTGGTCTGGCGACAGCCGATATGCAGAAAATGATGACACCCGAAGCCAACGAGGCGCGCATGGACGAATGGAGGGTCCGTATGGCAGCAGCTGGGCGAGCGCCTGGCACCACCGACAACGGTTATTGGACGGAGCCAACGATAGCCGATCCGGAACGCGCGTTTCAGTATGGGCAGATACGGCGATTAGCACCCAATCGTGTTGTGACCGGCAGAAATGATTACGGATTTGAAGATGACGCGGATAAGCTCGAGCAGGCGGCGGCTCTGGACCTACCAATTCTCATCATCACCGGCACCTACGATCCTATTTTCGAGCCTCGTCTGATGCAAAAGTTGCACAACGCTCTGCCCAATAGCACTTTGCATGAGATCAAGGACTCGGGGCACTCGCCGTACTTCGAGCGACCGGAGATCTGGAACCAGCTGGTGCTGGATCACTTTGCGGAAAGTCGTTAGGGGGCCCGCAGTGTTACATGCGGCAAGCCTTTAAGCGGAACCCATATGGCTGAGCAAGACCATCAGAGCCCAGGTCACGTTGGTACGCGAAACAGGAAACTCAGCATACGGGCCAAGATCGCCTTCTCGTCCGGATCACTGGAAGAAGCCATGGTTGGCGCTGCGGGTGTTGCCACCATGGTTTTCTACAATCAGGTATTGGGTGTTTCCGCCGTTCTGTGCGGAACCGCATTTTTGATTGCAAGCATGGTGGACGCGGTCTCCGACCCGCTGATCGGCACCTTATCCGACAACGTCCACACCCGCTGGGGACGGCGTCACCCGTTCATGTTTGCCGCAGCTTTTCCGTTCGCCCTGTGTTTCTACCTCATGTACCAACCTCCGTCCGGATTGGAGGAATACCAATTATTCCTATGGTTTACCGCCACGATGGTTGGCTGGCGTCTCGCAAAGACCTTCTATCTGATACCCCACGACGCGCTGGGTGCCGAACTCACCGACGATTACAACGAACGCACCTCAATCTTTGGTTGGAATTACATAGTGGGAATGTTGGGTGGGATCGCGCTAAGTTTTTTCACGCTGTACGTGATCTTTCCCAGCACACCCGACTTTGACAACGGCCTTCTCGATGGTGACAGATACGCACTGCTAGCAACGTTTGGCTCACTCTTCATCCTCGCCGCCATCTTACTTTGTACGTTTCTAACCGCCGACCAAATTCCCTACTTGCATGCCAAAAACAAGCTTGCCGATGCCGTAAAACGTAGCTATGTCCATGCGGTGAAACATACCTGGCTAAATATAAAATCACTCTTTACCAATCGATCATATATAGGCGTTTGCGCCTGCTGGTTGATCCTCGCCGTTTCGGGCGGGGTTCTGGGCGTCATGGGCACGTACGCATTTATCTATGTGTTCGAGTTCAGCACCGAGCAAATTGCCGTACGATCACTCGTGTTGCTCCCTGGGGCATTCCTCGCGCTCTCCTTCTCGGCGTACTTAACCAAACTATTTGATAAGAAGCTGACCGTTGTCTTTACGATCATCGCGGCAGCCTTCCTGGTAGGCCTGCCGTTTACCCTTCGGCTGGTCGGCTGGTTTCCCGACAACGGTTCGCAGTGGCTGCTTCCAGCGTTCTTCGGAATTTGGGTTCTGGGCTATATCGCGTTGCCAGTCGTGCCAATCGTGATTGACTCTCAATTGGTCGACATTGCCGACGAACACGAGCTCAATACCGGCAATCGATCAGAAGGTCTTATCTTTTCAATCCGTACATTCGCCATCAAACTCACCTCCGGATTAGGCGGCCTTCTTGGTGGTTTTGGTCTGGAGATAATCGGGTTTCCCCAGAACGCGAGTGTCGAGACATTAACCCCGGAAGTGCTTAACGGGCTGTTGTTCATGCACGGACCGCTCTATTGGATCATCGTCTATGCAGGTCTTGGTTTTGCGTTGTTGTACAACATCGATCGTCACAGACATGCCGAAATTCTGAGCGCGCTGGAAGCAACTCGGGCCAGTAAACTCAGCGAGGAAGCTTAACGCCTGCCTCGATACGGTCCCAGGTATCCGCTGACACACCAGCTTCTCTAATCTTGGCTTTTTGTATACGCGCCGTCGCTTCCGTCTTGGGTAATTCATCCCATATTTCGACATAGCGTGGAATGGCGAAACGCGGCATCCGGGGGACGAGAAACGCGATGAGCTCTGCTGGGTCAAATTCCGCTTCCGGCTGGAGCACCACCGCAACCTTAACCTCATCCTCACCCTGCTCCGCCGGCACCGCCGCAGCACCGCATTCGGCGATCGCCGGGTATTCGTTGATGATGGATTCGACTTCGAAACTGGAAATGTTTTCGCCCCGCCGGCGAATGTAGTCTTTGGCCCGATCAACAAAATAGTAGTTGCCATCTTCGTCGTACGTGAACGCGTCTCCGGTATGAAACCAACCATTACGCCAGGCTTCGCGGGTTTCATCAGGCATGTTCCAATAGCCCGCATTCAACTCCCAGGGTTCACCCCGAACGATCATTTCGCCCGGCGTGTTCACAGCGACCTGCATGTCGTGCTCATCGACTATCCGCACCTCCACACCCTCACGTGCTTTCCCGCAACTTTTGTAATTTGCGTTGGTACAAAGACCATTCTCACGAACGATGGGGCAATTGATTTCAGTCATGTTGTATGTGGTGAAAACATCGAGCTCGAACCTGGCGCAGAACGCGTCGATCTCCGGAATGACGGGCGCCATCACAACCGTGCGAATCGGGTTGTCGGCATCATCTGAGCTTGGCTCCTGATCAAACATCATT
>JAKUTI010000187.1 GCA_022448765.1 Pseudomonadales bacterium | reverse complement strand
GCCCCTACGACTACCTTCAAGGTCGTTTTGCCGCAGGGTCCGATCTATTACAGCTCAATGCGCACGGAAGTCGAAGCGATGGATATCGCGACGACACCGGTTACGACCAGTACAAAATCACGTCAAACCTAGCGACCAATCAAGGGCAATGGAAAGCCGTTCATACGTTTTCTGCAACCCGTTTGAATCAAGAAACGGGCGGTTACGTAAAAGGCGAGCTCGCCTACGAAGACTCGACCATTCGACGTACCAACCCAAACCCCGAGGCTTATCGCGACGCAAGCTCGATCAGAATAGCGAGCCACTGGAATCTCGAACAACCTACTCGAGAGTGGTCGGTAGCGCCCTATCTGCGTCGGTCGGACATGGAATTTCGGCAACATTTCCTTCCCGGAAAGCCGTTAGAGAAAAATGATCAAACCAGCCTCGGTGCGATCGGTCGGGTGAAGGGCTCGACCACCAGCGTGCGTTGGCTAGCAGGGGCCCAGGTCGAGACAATGCGGGGGGCGCTGTCAGAACGACAGAACCAACCAACGACGGGTTCCGCTTATTTGGTCGGCACCCGACCCGAGGGAACCCACTACGACTACGAGATATCGAGTTTTTTGATGGCGGCGTTCTATGACCTCGGTTGGGATATTTCTGAAAACGTCGAACTCATCCACAGCGTGCGACTAGAGCGTCTTAACTACGATTACGATAACCGTCATCTCGACGGTAACAGTCGAGACGACGGGAGCGCGTGCGGGTTTGGGGGATGCTTATACACCCGTCCGGCTGATCGCAAGGACGATTTTACTGACGTCGCCGGCCGCATTGGCATCCGTTGGGAGGTCAACCCCGAGCTAAAGCTCTACGCCCTCTCCGGAATCGGTTTCAGACCACCGCAAGCGACCGAACTTTATCGTCTGCAGAGCGGCCAAAGTGTTGCCAGTCTGACAAGCGAGTCACTCCGATCTTTCGAAGTCGGGATCAACGCGACAAGCGGTCGACTCGACGTGGATGTCAGTAGCTATTTCGACCGCACTAATAACTTAATCTTCCGCGATGCCGACGGTTACAACGTTAGCGACGGAAAAACGCGATCGAGCGGGATCGAAGCAGACTTTACGTTTCACCCCAACGATATCCATACGCTCGCGCTCGTCGCGACGTTTGCCCGGCACCAATACGATTTCACGCGGGATGCCTCGCGCGGCGAGAAGATCGTCTCTGGTAACGACGTCGATACGGCCCCCAGGTGGATCGCAAGTGCCCGCTGGCGGGCTCGGTTCGCGAACCGGGCCACCTTCGAATTTGAACTCAGTCACATTGGATCGCACTTCATCAATGCCGCCAACACAGCCAAATATTCCGGCCACACCTTGCTCAACTGGCGCGGCAACTGGGACGTTTCCAGCAAAGTCCGTTTGTTCGCGCGAATGATCAATTTACTCGACAAGGAATACGCGGATCGTGCAGATTACGCCTTTGGAAGTTATCGATATTTTCCCGGTCTGCCGCGACAGTTTTATCTAGGCGCGGAATTAGAGTTCGACTGATTAAATCAATGTGGGTAGCCCTTGGTATGGCCTTCATCCCTACATGTACACGCCATTTGGCCTAATCGCTCGCACATGACCGTTCACCGTATTCTCGTTGGGACGTATACCTACGACATTGCAAAGGGCATTTATTGGGCCACATTCGACGACGAGAAAGGTCAATTTGAGTGCTTGGAACTTGCGGTCAAATCGGACAACCCCGCTTTCCTTTGTCGTATCGACAATCACGTGTATGCGGTCAACGAGGCAATGGAAGGCGGCATTTCCGGCTTCGAACTTCGCGCGGACAATCTACAATTCATTAATCGCCGATCTTCGTTGGGCTCTCTGCCCTGTCACATCACTGCCAGACGTCAGTGGATCGCGGTCGCAAACTATGGAAGCGGGAGCGTGGCGGTCTTTCAGCGCGAATCCAACGGCGCCATCGGTCATAACAACGGCCACGTTCACCACGAGGGAAGCGGACCCAACAATGAGCGTCAAGAGTGCGCGCATGCTCATGAAGTACACGCGGTGTCTGATTCCGAATTATTGGTTCCCGATCTTGGCGTAGACCGCGTATATCACTACCGGTTGAGCCCTCTCGGGGAGTTAAGCCTCGATCCAGCGACCACGTCCCTTCAACCCGGCTCAGGACCCCGACACATCGTCTCTCACCCCAAATTCCCGCTCTTCTATTTAATTAACGAACTCAGCAACACCGTTGCGGTAATAGACCGACACGACAATCATCATGAACAAGCCATAATCAGCACGCTTCCAGACAACTACCGTGGATCGAGCACGACGGCAGAAATTCAATTGAGCGAAGACGGCCGCTTCGTCTACGCCTCAAATCGAGGCCATAATTCGATAGTCACGATGGCCATAGACGACAGAGGCATACCTGGCGAACCCTCTTGGGTCTCCACCATGGGAGAACATCCACGTTTTTTTTGCTTAGATCCAACCGAAAAGTGGCTGCTCGTTGCGAACCAACAATCAGACAACGTCGCGGTTTATCCGGTCGTTGACGGTCGACCCACAGCGCTTGTCCAGACAGCGAGTGTACCAACACCGACGTGCCTTCTATTTGTCTGACATCTCGGCCTTCTGCGAGTGTTTACGATCTGGTTACACAGTAACGCTATAGGTCCTTGCGGCGGAGTCGTGGAATAGATCGGATTTTTCCTGTGCCGAAAAACCCGCGGCCAGACGTTTAAACGAATTCCACAGTACGTTGTACGAGCAGCTTGCCTTGTCGACGGGAAAATTACTTTCGAACATGCACCGATCCGCTCCGAACACTTCGATCATATGGAAATAGTAGTCTCGGGTGGTTGATTCCAACGCTTCCGACGAGGCCGGTTTCGCTGCCTTATGGAAGCCAAATCCGTTGATGGGCATAACCAATCCACCCAACTTGGCAACAACGTTTTCGCACCGTGCGAGCTCAGTCACTGCTTCTTTCCATGCTGAAAAGATTTCGTCACGTTTACCCTGATAGGGACCGATGCCCAGTGGTCCGCCAAAATGATCAAACACGATGGGCTGTTCAGGGAACGCACGAGCAAGCGCAGTAAGCTCTTCAATCTGCGAGTGATACAACCAGGCGTCAAAGGTCAGATTGCGCTTTGCCAATTCCGAAAATCCTTCGCGAAACGATTTGTCCCCGAGAAGCTTCTCGGTCGGCGACGTGTGAGAATTTCGAACATCTTCACTGGCATCCCAACCCGTCGCATGTCGAATGCCCCGAAATCGTCCGCTTGCGTCCATATGCGCGTCCAAAACGTCGCCCACGGCAGAACCCAATGAGAGATCGGCAAACCCGACGATCGATGCACACGCCCTCGTCTCACCGTACAACCCACTAGCGCTCATGGCCGCGACGCCGTTAACAAACTCGGTCTCGCCGACCGGCCTATAAGCTTCTGGTCCTGCGGCCCGGTACATCGCGCCACATTCCATAAACACCGTAGAAACCACGTTGTGTCCGCTATTGGTATCTTCGAGTAGATCATCAAGTAGGTATCGATTTTCGGGATAGTCCCAAAGATGGTGATGGGGATCGCAAATCGGTAGATCGGGCTCGAGCGTTTCCTCAATAACCTGATCTAACCACTCTTTTTGTTCCACAAATTGCTCCTAATAGTTAGCTCGAAAATCGATTAAGGGAAAGTGACCACGGATCGAATTGATTTGCCTTCATGCATTAATTCAAACGCTTGATTGATGTCGTCCAAAGGCATGGTGTGAGTAATCAAATCGTCAATGTTGATTTTGCCGTCCATGTACCAGTCAACAATGCCGGGAACATCGGTCCTACCGCGCGCACCACCAAACGCCGTACCACGCCATACGCGCCCCGTCACCAATTGGAAAGGTCGCGTTGATATCTCCTTCCCTGAAGCCGCAACACCAATGATGATGCTCTCGCCCCAGCCCTTGTGGCAGCACTCGAGGGCCTGACGCATGATGTCGACGTTACCGATGCACTCAAACGAATAATCTACACCGCCTTTGGTAAGGTCGACGATCGCATCGACCACGTCATCCACGTCCGTTGGATTAATAAAGTCGGTCATTCCGAATTTTTCGGCAAGAGGACGTTTGTCGGCATTGATATCGACCCCGATAATCCGATCAGCACCCACAATGCGCGCTCCCTGAATGACGTTCAGGCCTATTCCTCCAAGCCCGAACACGGCAACGTTCGAGCCGGGTTCGACTTTGGCTGTATTCATCACGGCGCCGAGACCCGTAGTCACACCACACCCGATGTAACAAACCTTGTCGAACGGCGCATCTTTTCGAATTCGGGCAACTGCGATTTCGGGTAACACCGTGAAGTTCGAAAAAGTGGAAGTCCCCATGTAGTGAAACAGCTTTTCTCCCTCGCGCGAAAAACGTGAGGTTCCATCAGGCATCAGTCCCTGACCCTGCGTCTCACGAATAGCTCCGCAGAGATTAGTTTTTCCCGATCGACAGAACTCACACTCCCTGCACTCCGGGGTATAAAGCGGGATCACATGGTCGCCCTTAACCACGCTTGTTACGCCCGATCCGGTATCAACCACCACGCCAGCACCCTCGTGTCCCATAATCGAGGGGAACAAACCTTCGGGATCAGCTCCCGACAACGTGTAGGCGTCGGTGTGACAAATACCCGTCGCCATAATTTCAACAAGCACTTCACCGGGGCCCGGCCCTTCAAGTTGCACCGTCTCGACCGACAACGGTCCCCCCGCTTCATTGGCCACCGCCGCGCGTACGTCCATAGCTATCGCTCCCAAACTAACGGCCGTCGAGGCTACAATGCCGACCCGCCATCGAGCAAGAACCGATGTCAGAGCAACCGATCGGGTGGACTCGTTACCTGCCCATCTTCGGCGTACTTGGGAGTTATCGTCGAGACGACTTGAGCCATGACCTCGTCGCCGGACTCGTGGTCGGAATTGTTACCGTGCCTCAGGCTATTGCGTACGCATTCTTGGCCGGGCTTCCACCTGAGACCGGCCTATACGCCTGCCTCCTGCCCATGGTTTTGTACGCATTGCTGGGGTCGTCGCGACAACTCGTGGTCGGACCCGTGGCAGTTGCCGCTCTTATGGTGGCAGAAACGATCAGGAATCACGCCGCCCAATACGGCCATGACACCGTCGGAATAGCCGCCGTCCTGTGTGTGCAAGCAGGCCTCCTACTCTGGCTTTTGCGCATCTTTCAACTCGGTGGACTCGTCAACATTTTGAGCCGCCCGGTAATCGGCGGATTTATCAATGGAGCCGTCATTCTCATCGTTATTAGCCAAATGCCGGCACTTACCGGAATACCTGCGTCTCCCTCACCGGGACCACTAGCCGACGTTCTATCGATGGCACAACGGATTACCGAAACCCACGCTTTAACACTCGTAATCGGGTTGGCATCACTGGTATTTCTTTGGTTATTTCCGCCCCTTGTCAAACGATCCTTACGACGCCGAAAAAAGAAGCGCGACGAAAGCGCCCTTGCCCGTGTCGGCCCGATATTCGTGGCGATGGGTGCCACTCTGGTGGTTTTGATTGCTGGATTTGA
>JAKUTI010000186.1 GCA_022448765.1 Pseudomonadales bacterium | reverse complement strand
ACTGTGGGTTTGCCGGATACGTCCTTGAGTTGTCGAGCTTTCAATTGGAGAGAATGGGAATAAAACGTTTCGAAGTCGCGTCGATCACAAACATAAGTGAGGATCATCTCGATCGACATGGTTCGATTGAAGCGTATGCGTCTATTAAACGAAGGATATACAGGGATTGTCGATTTGCTGTTTTCAATCAAGACCATCCTCATACTCGACCGCCAGATGGCGTGCCTTCCATTGCGGTCAATAAAGACGATAGATGGCGAGTCATCGAAAATGGAATCGTTATTGACGGAAGAGTACTGCCAAATACCGCAATTAGACTTATGGGCGACCACAATCGGTTTAATGTCGTTGCCGCAGCGGCCATCGCGCAATACGCGGGCGCTACATTCGACGATTGTCGCCGGGTTATAGAGACCTTCGAAGGATTACCCCATCGAATCCAAATTGTTGGCGAGATCGACGGCGTAACTTATGTAAATGATTCTAAAGCCACCAATTTAGGATCTTGCGTCGCCGCAATTGAAGGGATCATTGCACAACCTTCCTCACGAAAAATCGTATTGATCGCCGGGGGGGTTGGAAAAGGTGCAGATTTCTCAAAGCTGGGGAAAACCATGTTGGGCCGCGTCAGAAGGGCGGTATTAATTGGTCGCGACGCGAACCTTATTGCGGAAAGTATTCCCGAAGCACTCGTAGTCTTTGCTACTAACCTAGAAGACGCCGTATCAAAGGCAAGAAACGAAGCGATTTCTGGCGATGTCGTCCTTTTCTCTCCTGCATGCGCAAGTTACGACATGTTCAAGAACTTCGAGATTCGTGGGACAGCATTTACTCGTCTTGTAAAAGGCATGTCCAATTGACTGTAAATTTCGATTTAACCCTTGGGTTCGCGTGGCTCGCGGCATTAGTGACGGGTGTGATCATGGTTGCCTCATCGTCATCGGCTTTGGCTATTCCGGGTATCTCGTATGGGGTTAAACACGTCCTTTATGTGTTCGCATCCATTTGTGCGTTTGGGATCGTGATAGCCCTGCCGTTGAAAATATGGGAGTTGGGACACAAGACGTGCTTATTCGCAGCCCTACTCTTGGCTTTAGTTGTATTGATTCCGGGCATCGGAACTGTGGTTAATGGCAGTAGACGCTGGATCGATTTTGGGTTTTTCACGGTCCAAGCGTCGGAGTGGGTAAAGTTCTTGGTACTTATCTACATCGCCGGTTTTCTTTCGCGCTCAGGCGACGACTTTAAACGGGGCGGCATAGAGCTTGTTCGACCGATTCTTTGGCTCATGCCAATTTTTCTCTTAATTTTGATCGAGCCCGACTTCGGCACACTAGTTGTTCTTGTGGCTTTAACGACGGGCCTATTTTTCACGGTGGGTGTGAAATTGCGGCACTTTTTCGTTGTGGCAATCAGTATCAGCGTCGTGTTAGCGATACTTTTGGCAATCAGCCCGTACAGAGTTGAGCGGTTTGCGGCATTTCTTGATCCCTGGGCCTCGCCTTTTGACTCGGGCTATCAGCTCACGCAGGCGCTGATAGCCTTTGGTCGTGGTGAATTGACGGGTATCGGTCTTGGAGACGGTGTTCAGAAACTCTTTTATCTACCTGAGGCGCACAACGACTTTATTTTTGCCGTTATTGCTGAGGAACTCGGTCTTTTAGGTGCCCTTTCTGTAGTTGCCCTCCTTGGTTTTATTGTATTACGAGGTTTTAGGATAGGACGCGCAGCCGTTGATGCCGATCGTGCTTTCGCCGGATATCTCGCATATGGAGCGAGCGTAATTATTGGTGCCCAGGTTCTCATTAACGTTGGAGTAAACACCGGTGTTCTTCCAACTAAAGGCCTAACGTTGCCATTCATAAGTTACGGGGGTAACAGTCTTCTCGTTTGCTCAATGTTGATGGGCCTAATCCAACGCGCCAATTTTGAAGTTTCAGCAAGGACTAAGCGAGGTCGAGCTTTTTGAGACCCTCGTGTGAAAACTCTCCCATCGTACCTGGGATGCGCCGGGTCAATCATATTCACTTCGTTGGGATAGGCGGCTCGGGTATGTGCGGTATGGCGGAAGTCTTGCTTAACCAAGGATACTCCGTAACAGGCTCAGACATCGCCGATTCTCAAGTCGTCCGTCGGCTTGTGGAAATAGGTGTACAAGTCTCTGTGGGGCACGATTCCGCTAACGTGAAAGGGTCCGACGTTGTCGTCGTATCGAGTGCCGTGGGCAACAGCAACCCGGAAATCGTTGAAGCATATAGGCGGAGAATACCTGTTATTCCCAGGGCTGAGATGTTGGGTGAACTAATGCGCTATCGGCATGGAATAGCAGTCGCGGGTACTCACGGTAAAACGACAACGACCGGACTTATCACAAGTATCTTTCAAGCGGCGGGACTGGATCCGACGTTTGTCGTTGGTGGTTTGCTCAAAAGTGAAGGGCGCAACGCCAAGCTTGGTGATGGAAAGTACTTGATTGCTGAGGCGGACGAAAGCGACGCTTCTTTTCTGTTTCTTCAACCCATGGTCGCCGTAATAACAAACGTCGATAGAGACCATCTGTCCGCATACGACCACGATTTTGAAAAACTCAAAGAAACGTTTATTCAATTTGCCCATCGATTGCCATTTTATGGTCACGTTTTTTTGTGCTCAGATGACAAGCCGGCGATTTCATTGATGCAAGATCTAGCGAGACCAGTATTCACCTACGGTCTCTCTGCGGGAGCCGATTTTCGAGCCAAGGAAATTGAAAGCGAACAAAGTGTTTGGCGTTTCACGATCGAACGGCCCGAGCAATTTCGCGAATTAGAGGTCGAACTTCCATTGCCAGGGTTGCACAACGTTCGAAATGCGTTGGCGGCCGTCGCGGTCGCAACTGAAGAAGGTATTGCCGACGATCCTATACAAAAAGGATTGCGAAATTTTCGGGGTATTGGCAGACGGTTTGAGACACGGGAGATAAAGATCGGAGAGAAACATCTAACCCTTGTCGACGACTATGGTCATCATCCTACCGAGATTGCAAACGTTCTAGATACTGCTCGTCGCGTATGGCCTTCGAGACGGATGCTCATGGTGTATCAGCCACATCGTTATACGCGTACTCGTGACTTGTACGATGATTTCGTCCAGGTTCTCTCCGGCGTAGACGCTCTCGTATTAGTCGAGATTTACTCAGCGGGAGAACAAGCGATTCCTGGAGCTGACAGCGAGGGTTTAGCGGACGGAATAAGACACATATGTGGGCTAGACCCGGTCCTTGTATCGGATCCCAGCGAAGCGCGTGAGATGGTAAGGACTCTTGCGAACGAGGGTGATGTGCTAATTGTTCAAGGAGCAGGGAACGTAAGCCTTGTTTCGACTGGTATGGAGTCTCATTAGAATGTTGAGTCGATCGCTCAGCACTTTAACTGCCATTGTTTTTCTTGCGCTTGCGGTTCAGAGCGTCCGGGTTGCTTGGGGATACATATCTGGGCCGCTTGATCTTGTGCGCGTTGAGGGCGACTTGTCAGAAGGCGAAAGGACGGTCGTCATCGCGGCGTTATATGAGGCGATGTCAAAGCGTAACGTTATTAGCGCTAGAGCGCTTCGCCAAGAGATAGCAAATATCAATTGGGTTAGAGCTGTGACTGTTCGAAGGACATGGCCGAATTCTGTCCATGTCGCCGTGAATCGAGACATACCAACCGTAAGGTGGGGATCTAACGAGTACTTGAATGGCAAGGGAGATATTCTCAGCATGGCTGAGAACTATTCCGGTGATCTTCCGTGGGTGAGCACAGCGCACACGGATTCCGCCACAACCATTCGGGTATTCAAAACCTTTTCGGCATTAGTCGAGCGGTCGGGTTTGCGTATTACTGAAATGGAAGAATCTAGAACACTTGGCTGGACCGTAACATTTGCGAACGGTCTTTCAGTAGCAATGGGTAAGAAGGATCTTCTGCAACGTCTGAGACGCTTCGTCCACGTGTATGAAGAGATACTTCAAGGGAACGAGAATCATGTGGTAGGTGCAGATGCTAGATACCCTAATGGCGTGGCGATCGAATGGGATGTGGAGACTTCAACGTCAATGGCTTCACGCGGATTATAGATATGGCTTCAGATATCGCCAGCAACAAGATCGTAGGCCTTGATATCGGTACGAATAAAGTTGCCGCGATCGTGGGCGAAATCAACGAGCTAGATGAAATTGAAATCGTGGGCATCGGATCCTACCCCTCGCGAGGGTTAAAGAAGGGTGTCGTCGTGAATATCGAATCGACAGTCCAGTCTATTCAGCGGGCTGTCGAAGAAGCCGAACTCATGGCGGGTTGTGATATTGAGGAGGTATATGCGGGTATTGCTGGAAGTCATATCCGAAGTCTGAACTCACACGGGATCGTTGCGATTCGCGATCGGGAAGTTGCCTCGCAAGATTTAGAGCGTGTGATCGATGCGGCACAAGCAGTGGCCATACCGGCTGACCAAAAGATCCTCCACATCCTTCCTCAAGAATATGTGATCGACAATCAAGAAGGTGTTCGAGAGCCCCTGGGAATGTCAGGTGTTCGTCTGGAGGCCAAAGTCCACCTCGTGACGGGAGCTGTTAACGCCGCTCAAAATATCGAGAAATGTATCGAAAGATGTGGCCTCACAGTGCGGGGTGTTGTCCTCGAACAGTTGGCGGCAAGTCTCGCGGTTCTGACTGAAGACGAGCTGGATCTGGGAGTGTGTTTGGTGGATATCGGGGGTGGAACAAGTGACATCGCGGTCTATACGGACGGAGCGATAAGGCACACGGCGGTGATACCGATAGCCGGCGATCAGGTTACGAACGATATTGCGATGGCACTGCGTACACCCACTCAACACGCTGAGGAGATCAAGATTCGATACGCCTGTGCTCTTACCCAACTAGCACAAGAAGGCGACTACATTAAGGTCCCAGGTGTGGGTGATAAGCGCGCACGCGAGCTCTCGAGGCAAGCTTTGGCGGAAGTCGTTGAACCGCGATACGACGAGCTTTTTACTCTTGTTCAGGCAGAGTTAAGGCGAAGCGGTTTCGAAGATCTTGTTGCGGCGGGAATCGTCCTTACAGGCGGGTCTTCAAAGATGGAAGGTGTAGTGGAATTAGCAGAAGAGATATTCCACATGCCCGTAAGTTTGGGGTTCCCCAAGAACATATCGGGCCTAAAAGACATCGTGACCAACCCCATCTATTCCACGGGAGTTGGTTTGCTCGCACATGCCAAAGAAATTGAAAGAAGTCGTTCGGAACAAGGAAGTTCGAGGTCCTTGGGCTTGTTCAGCGGAGTTAAGAAGTGGTTGGAAAAAAACTTGTGAATAAACTTTCAGATAGGAAAAATTATGTTTGAACTAGTAGACAGTCCTCCTCAGAGTGCGATTATCAGGGTGATTGGTGTTGGCGGTGGTGGTGGAAACGCAATTCAGCACATGGTGTCCAAGAATGTTGAGGGCGTTGATTTCATAGCTGCGAATACCGACGCTCAAGCTCTCAAGAGCTTGGATGCCAAAACGATATTGCAACTTGGTGCATCTATTACCAAAGGTCTCGGCGCGGGGGCTGACCCTGAGATCGGCAGGTTAGCGGCCATGGAGGATCGTGACAGGATTGCCGAAGTT
>JAKUTI010000185.1 GCA_022448765.1 Pseudomonadales bacterium | reverse complement strand
ACGCCTCATCTCGCGCCGTCTCTGTCCCAAAAGGGATACGCACCAGGTTGCCCTGAACCATGTTCCCCGACGCACGATAACGAATGTTTTCTTGCCGCAAATAGTTTGTTGCCTTCTCTACCTCGTCAGCGAGGGCTTTTGCGATGGCCGACTCCATATCGACTTCCAAGACGAAATGAATCCCTCCGGACAAATCGAGGCCTAGCGTCATCGGTTGTGCCCCGAGTTCTTGAAGCCAAGTCGGCGTTGTCTGCGCAAGATTAAGCGCGATCACAAACTGACGATCGCGGCCCGGAGGATTAAGACGTTCATCCAATATAGACTGCGCCCTAAGCTGATCTACGTCGGAGCCAAGGCGGATGAGTCCTCCTTTGCCAGTCGCGTTTGACGCCTTAACACGGATACCCTCGTCAGCCAGAATCGATGCCGCCCCCGCCATGAAACTAGCGCCAATTCTCAAATCACTATTATCGGTCTGGATCTGCAGCGCGTAGTCCGGCGGATAGAGGTTCGGGGCCGCGTATATGCACGCTAGGACAAGAACAAACAGCGCGACAAAGTATCGCCACACCGAATAATGATGAGGATTTTTGGTGTTATTTCTATTGCCGAAAAGGTTCTGGCCAAATACCCCGTTATCTGCCATCTATCGACTTCAGCGTTCCCTTCGGCAGGGTGGCGCCTACCGAACCCTTTTGCATACGAATCTCGACGTCTCGTGCGATCTCCAGCATGACAAAATCGTCTTCTACCTTTGTAATCTGTCCCACAATTCCGCCCCCCGCGACGACCTCGTCGCCCTTTGACAGACCACCAATTAACGCTTCGTGCTCCTTCCGACGCTTACTTTGAGGGCGCCATAACAAAAAATAAAAGATAAGAACGAAGCCGACGAGTAAAAGAATATCGATAGGAAAACCACCTCCAGCTCCAGCCGCATGTGCAGTCGATTCAAACGGGTTCATCCGCAGTATTCCAACCTTCGGTGAGGACCAAGACGAGGTCACGCAATTTACCGTTTTCGATAGCACCACGCAAACGACGCATAAGGTCGTGGTAGTAGTGCAGATTGTGTACTGTCATCAGGGTTGATCCTAAGATTTCCTTACACCGATCTAGGTGATGAAGATATGCCCTTGTAAAGTTCGTGCAGGTGTAACACGCACACGCTGCATCGATGGGTCCAGAATCATCTCGGTAACGCGCGTTTCGGATTCGAACGACCCCCAAATCCGTGAAAAGATGTCCATTGCGAGCGTTGCGCGTTGGCATCACGCAATCGAACATATCCACACCTAGGGTCACGCCGTAAACTAAATCGGCAGGGGTCCCCACGCCCATGAGGTATCGTGGCGAAGTCACCGGCATATTCGGCAGTAGGCTTTCCAATACCGATTGCATCTCAATCTTGGATTCACCGACAGACAATCCACCAATCGCGTAGCCAGAAAAGTTCAGGTCCTCAAGCATTGCAAGACTTTGGCGCCTAAGTTCGATGTGCATCCCGCCCTGAACGATCCCGAACACAAGACCGGATCCCGAGTAACTCGAAAGCGACCGCCCCGCCCATCGCATCGATCGAAGCAGCGACTGTTCCGCTTCTTTCCTCGTCGCCGGATACGAAGTGCATTCGTCAAACACCATCGCAACATCGGAGCCAAGGTTCGTTTGCACAGCCATCGCCAGCTCCGGTGTCAACGTCAACCGGTCACCGTTTATCGGCGAGCGAAATTTGACTCCGTCTTCAGAAATCTTGCGCATTTCTTTCAACGAGAACACCTGGTAGCCGCCGGAGTCCGTGAGAATGGGGCCCTCCCAACCCATGAACCTGCGCAACCCGCCAAGCCCTGCAATGACCTCGTCGCCGGGCCGCAGCATCAGGTGAAACGTGTTTCCCAATAACATCTGCGTGCCGACCTGCGAGAGCAGCTCCGGCGTCATACCTTTGACCGAGCCATAGGTTCCACACGGCATGAATACTGGGGTTTCGACCGCGCCGTTTGCAGTGGTCAACCGCCCGCGGCGTGCCGACCCGTCGACATTGATTACCTCAAACATTGGCACGTTCGCAAAACATCGCATCACCGTAGCTATAGAAGCGGTATCCCTTTTCGACCGCCGTGGCATAGACCTGCCGCATTCGAGAAGTCCCGATAAATGCTGACACCAACATCAACAGTGTCGATCGAGGTAAGTGAAAGTTGGTAATTAAAGCGTCTACGCGTTGGAATCGGAATCCCGGGCGAATGAACAGACGCGTTTCCCCACAATCGTTTCCGGTCCGAGACGCTGATTCCAGGGCCCGAACCACCGTCGTGCCGACGGCTATCACCCGGCCACGACATTGTTCGATAGCCTGACGCGAATGGGGGGATATGCGATAGCGTTCCTCATGCATCCGATGTTGATTCATTCCGTCCCCACGAATTGGTTGGAAAGTGCCGGCCCCCACGTGAAGTGTCACGGGAACGATCTCCACACCACGCTCACGAATGGCTTCCAACAGCGCGAGATCAAAGTGCATCCCCGCCGTCGGCGCAGCGATGGCTCCCGGCGTTAAACCATAAACAGTCTGATAGCGTTCCTCGTCATCAGCGTCGTCAGCTCGGCCGATATACGGCGGCAACGGCACGTGCCCATGTTGTTCGAGGAAATCGAACACGTCGATGGGGAACTGGATTTCGTAAAGTTCCTCGCCGCGGCCCAATACCTCTACGGTCTTGTCATCAACATGAATACTTCGCCCCGCTTTTAACGGTTTGCTCGCTCGCGCATGGCAGAGAGCAATGGTCGGTTCATTAATCCGCTCGACCAGAAGTTCGATCGCACCCCCGGTATCTTTTGTACCCGCGATTCGCGCCTTGATTACTTTCGTGTCATTGACCACTAGCACGTCCGAAGGCTCGACCAACTCAACGACATCACGAAAGAACATGTCCGTTTGCGTCTCTGGGCCGACGACCATCAAGCGGCTGTCCGTTCTCTTAATTGCCGGCCTTTGAGCAATGAGGGACGGCGGAAGTTCGTAGTTGAAATCCGTCATATTGTCCTGCAAGTCGTTCAAAAAAAGTCGCCTACGCTCCGTTTGGAAGCAAACCATAGCCCCGGATCGGCGCTCCTCGCAACGCGTATAACTTGGACATCGACTAGCCGTTACGAATATCGTTAAAAAAATAGGATGGGGCATACCAGGATGGCGAACCGATTGGAGAATAAAGTTGCCGTTGTCACCGGTGGCAACAGCGGCATTGGCGAAGACACGGCTGCGCTATTTGCCGAAGAAGGAGCACGCATAATCCTCATGGCCCGTCGTGAGGCGGAAGGCCGTGAGGTCGAAGCTCGTATTAAGGCGTCTGGTGGCGACGCCAAATTCATTCCCTGCGACGTGGGTGACGTTGAATCGGTGTCGAACGCTGTCGAACTTGCAGCAAAGACTTATGGGCGAATCGACGTACTCTTCAATAACGCTGGAGGCGGAGGCGGGGGTAATTTCCCTAATGAATCCGATGAGGAGTGGAACCGCGTCGTCAACGTTAACCTCACAGGCACGTTCTATGTCAGCCGGGCCGTTTGGCCGCACTTAGTTGAAGCGGGCGCGGGTACTGTCGTCAATATGTCGTCGTTGGCCGCCCAACGGGGATTCAGCCCTCGAATGCAAGATGAATTTGGAGCCACATCTGCTTCCTACTATGCGGCGAAAGCGGGTGTCGACGCATTGACCCGGTACATGGCAGGTGCAGGCGGTCGGCACAATATTCGGGTTAATTGTGTGCGCCCCGGCCAAATTCTCACGCCAGGCGCTACCGGAGGCACGGTCAAAGACGCCGACGGCGGACATCACGTCTTCGAAAAAATGTTCGATTACGCCCAGATCGTTGAAGGTCCCGGTTATCCGCGAGATGTCGCTCAGTTAGTCTTGTTTCTAGCATCCGAAGAATCGCGTTTCATCACCGGCGAAATCATTAACGTTGATGGCGGTGTAGCCGCTAAAATTTAAGTTATGCGAATCGTTCTGAACGGCCAACAAGCGTTTGGTCAAGCGGTCCTAGAAGCCTTGCTTGATCGAGGCGATAACGTGGTCGCCGTCTATTGCGAGCCCGACACTGACCCGGGCCGAAAAGACCCTCTGCACCAATCGGCGCAAGACAGCGGGATTGAGGTGATTCAGCCCAAAAGCTTTAAGGGCGAGCAGGTCTTAATCAACTTCAAAAGCTTGCGACCCGATTTAGCTGTGATGGCGTACGTGACGCGTATCGTACCCAGTAGCTTCCTTAATGCACCAACCCACGGAACGATCCAATATCATCCGTCCCTACTCCCCGCCCACCGCGGTCCTAGTTCCATCAACTGGCCCATCATTCAAGGTGAAAAGGAAACCGGGTTAACCATCTTCTGGCCAGATGAAGGACTCGATACCGGACCCATTCTGATGCAACAAAAAGTGGCGATCGGACCCGACGATACCCTTGGTAGTCTCTACTTCGACAAACTCTACCCACTTGGCATCGAAGCGCTACTTAGGTCAATTGACCTCGTCAAGAACGGAGACGCCCCACGCATGGTTCAGGATGAATCCAAGGCGAGTTACGAAAGCTGGTGTAACGATGACTCAGCTAGGGTCGATTGGACGCAAACCACGGCAAACATTTACAACCTAATTCGCGGTTGCAACCCTCAACCTGGGGCCTGGACGAATTATCCGGCGGGCATTGTCCGTTTTTACGACGCTAAGATTGCCGAGATGAAGGGCGAGCCGGGATCCATCGTTGCGATTAGCAGTGAAGGCATCGTGGTCGCCACCGTTGACGGCGCGATCGAAATACGACGTCTACGCGAAAACGATGGGCCTAAAATTCCGGCCGCCGATAGTTCGCTTCGAGTCGGTACAAGTTTCAGTCTCGGCTAAACGCTCAAGCGGTTTAGGCGTTGGTGCGGTCACGCGAAGAGCAGTGAATTTGAGCTTAGCGCCGGACGTTCCCACTCATGTCGTTTTCAGTTGTTCACCCGCCCGCTCGTCTTTTCGACAGCCGTGCACGTCGAATTTACGCAATCCACAAAGCCATGGCATATGATGTCCGTGTAACTTCAATTGCAAGAACGCGATCGCACGATGGACCATAGCGAACTAGGACGCGAGCGGATTGTCCGCATCGAACCTCCTGATCATCACTTCACGTTGCTACGGAACGAAGACGGCGACTACTTGGGCTCCGACGATGGTGATCGACTCCAGCTCTATAACTACGTCGACGACAAGGCTGTCTGGAATCGATCAGCATCAAATACGTTGCAGCACCCTGCCACCGGCATAGAGCTTGATATCGACCAAAACGGAAGCGGACATCTTCTTTCATACAAAGATGCCAAGGTTGGTGTCGATGCCAATCCCTCAAAAGAGCCAGCCACATACACGGCACACCACGGACCAGCTCTTATGCCAAGCGATTATCTGGCCACGTTCAAAGAAAACGGTTGGGTTTGTTTAGCATCGGTCCTAAGTCCCAACATTGTCGATGAACTTGAACGAGTTTCTTGTTGCGGCCGATGGTCGGAACGAGATTACGATCGCGAAACGCCGTTACTAAACCAAACCGACGCCGTCGCACGAGCCTCGGTGGAACCCGTATCGTTATGGTTGATTCGACAATACTTGTCGAGCGAGGAGATCCGCCTAGCTCACTCGCCGGGACTCGCCGTACTGACGCCCGACGACGGCAAA
>JAKUTI010000184.1 GCA_022448765.1 Pseudomonadales bacterium | reverse complement strand
AGGTACTACGAAAGCGGTCAGTTCCTTTCACGAGGGAACTATAACGCCCGTAAATTAGACGGCCTTTGGGAGACTTTCTACTCCAATGGCAAGTTGATAAGCCGTACAACCTATGCGGCTGGTGAGCAAACAGGCATCGCGGAATATTTCGACATTGTTCCCGTGTCGTTTTCCAGTAGTGATAGTGATGTCTATGTGGTGACGGCTGAATCACTCAACGTGCGTTCGAGCCCAGGCGGTGCCGTCGTGCGCGCGTTGGCGCGTGGTGAGAGCGTGACGGTGACTTCAACGAGCGGTGAGTGGTCGCGTTTAAGCGACGGAAACTGGGTCTCCTCGGGCTTCATCACCAAAGTCCAATAAGACTCAAAGCGACCCGTAATCCAATCTTTCCCCCAATAATCAGGCGGGATGCACTTGAATGCTATCGCGTAACGACAAGCGATCGCGCTTGATCCCGCTGGTCGATTCGTCTGTCACGTCATTCGGTAATTTTGGCGAACCAAAGATCAAACGATTGTGATCCAGATCTTCAGTGACCAAGTCGCGAAGGTCACAAGTGGGTCCATCTGTAATCACACGGATGATTGCTGCCCGTTTGGTGTCGAATTCCTTGAGAAGGGGGTCCACATTGTCCGTATATGTGCACGTCTGACCCAATGCGCTCTCTATCGGTTAGCTAAAGCTCGCGCGCCTAGTCTGGATATGGAGATCAATGCTATCCCTCGTGAGAATTGCGTAGACGACCTTTACTATAGTTCTGATCATTGCGAATGAGTTTGATTTTGAAGCATTGGCGCATACGAGAGTGATTTCAGACCACGAGAAGTATTTGAGTCTGTCCACTCGCAAGAGGGACGGGAGTTTCGTTGATACGCCTGTTTGGTTCGCGTGGGAGCGGGACACCACGGACTACTACGTATTCTCTCTGAAGAGCGGGAAAAAAGCGGGGAAAGTGAAGCGGATAAGAAATTTTCCCGACGTTAAGGTTGCTGCGTGTACGGTGTCGGGCCAACTGAAAGGCGCTTGGATTAATGCGAGAGCGGAGCTGATTGATGATCCTGAAAAGGTTAGATTCGCGTATTCGCTATTGCGGCAGAAGTATGGGCTGAGTCTACGAATTGGCGACTTCTTCTCGCGTATAGTTGGAAATTACCAGCGACGCCAAATCATCAAGATTGGTATTACGGAACAGGTGTTTGTGGAGTCGACCTGAACGAGGACGTCGACGTAGATTGTTCAAGGGGCACTACGCAATCCTCGCTCATTCGTGCACACATATCGATACAACAAAAATATCTTTTGACAATTCTTGCGGAAGCTCTATAGTCCGCGCTTCGCCGATTTGAACCAGACAGCGGGCGTGTAACAAATACAGCTAAAACGGTTGAGGGGACTGCGAAACCTGGTAGTTCCGTCATGGCTCACAGATTTACATTAACTCGCGTTTGCGTGGCACCTCGTTGGCTGCGTGTTCGCCTATTTAAGGAACGATATGAAGCAGATACTCGCCATCGCGTTGGCGGGGTTCGTGGTCCACTTCGGCTTTGCCGGCGACACCATGAGCGCAACTGGGAATTCTGGACTAACAGAGGTTCCGGCGAAAATCTCCGTGACGACATCGCTATCTAGGCACGAAAATCTACACCTGGATCCATCCTTTCTCGGCCGAAGTAAGCGCTTCACCGAGACGGCGATGAAGGTCATGGCATTCAAGCTATATCCGTATTCTCGGCATGAAGCATGGATGAAAAGAGAGATCGTACGGGTTACGGATGGGTTGATAGGCACGGTTACGACACATGGAAGCAGGCTACTCGACTCGGGCGAGAACGAGTTGAAGGTATGGATTGAAAGGGCGAGTGATGTGTCGGCCGATATCGCTGGTCCGACGAAAAGCATTGTTTACGTCGCGACGGAAATACTTGCAGACCAACTGCTCGACTTGAATCGGTTGACAAGTGTTAACGCTCCTGTGAGCGGCGATGAGGTTGAAATAAGTCGTTGGCTGGGAGAGCGCGCGATAGCTCCCCGCGCCAAAGGATAAGCAGTAGAGCAATAAGGTTCGGTTTGGGCTCACAGGCATTCACTCCCTCTCCCCACGCCTGTGGGCCCTTTCTTCTCAAGTTCTGTTCAAAGGTCGGGAAAGCGATTAGACGGGAGAATTCGGATACAACTAGACGGTTAGCTAGACATCCAGTCGGGTTCTAAGACATGAAGGCTACGGGCAAGTTATTGACGCAATACCAGGGTGTTTGTTTGTATCGCACTAATCAGTGGCAAGTGAAGTTTGGTAACGAGTCTTTTAGCCATACCGACGCTAGTGCCGACGGTGTTTGAGGATTTTCGCCATAGATTCTTCGTAGAACTGACCCTTTTCAGTCCCGCAACTGGGGCATCGAAAGTCTTCCGGAACGTCCGTCCACAGAGTCCCAGGTTTAACGTTCTTTTTGTCCTCACCGTATTCCTCTCGGTAGACGTAGTCGCAAATCGTACATTCCCATTTATTCATTCGTACTAACCGCCATCGCAGTCTCTGCTACTGGTAATTGCTTGACGAGAACTTGTTCAACTATCACAAAATAGCTTCTCGAGTGTCGCGTTGCCATCGTCCGAAAATCTGTGGTCATGGTTTGATAGATAAACCAAGCAACCTACAAACAACGTTGCGACCACCTTCGTTGAATTGATTTCCCGCGCCGGTATAGCAAACAAATTTTTGTCGAGTATCACTAAATCGGCCTTCTTACCTACTTCAATGGATCCTACTTTGTCTTCTAAGAAATTCACGTAAGCACTATTGGTGGTGTAATTTTCTATCGCTTCGGCCAGGCTAATTTCTTCATCTACCCCCAGCGGTACGTCGGTTAAGCCGTTTGGATCCAGACGGGTGACAGCTGCTTCAATTCCATCAAGAGGATTCACCGAGGTGACGTACAATCACTACCGAAACCGACTCTGGCACCGGATCGTTGCAGCGTGCCGATAGGGTACAACCACTTGCTGCGTTCTTTGCCTAAGCGGGGCCATGTCAGATCAGTGATATAGCTGTCCTGGATCGTCCAGAGGCTGAAAATTGGCGACAACGTTCAAGTCGGCAAATCGGGGAAAGTCGGCTGGATCAAACGGTTGAATGTGCGACAAGTGATGACGACTGTCCCTTGCGCCGTTGGCTTTCTGAGCATGCTCGAGCGCGTCGAGCGAGACATAGCGGAAAAATGTGGTTCATCCAGA
The DNA here is from genome assembly GCA_022448765.1 of Pseudomonadales bacterium. Classification (GTDB taxonomy): domain Bacteria; phylum Pseudomonadota; class Gammaproteobacteria; order Pseudomonadales; family Azotimanducaceae; genus UBA11889. The sequence continues at coordinate 2,504 of JAKUTI010000184.1, read as the reverse complement.
TGCTCGGTTTGTTGGTAGTGTTTGAGCCTAATGATCTTTCGAATCGCTAACAAATCCCAATCGATTAGAGCCGCTTCAGCACGGAGTAAATCAACGCGATGATGGTATTCGCGAAACCGGAAGAAGACTGATCCATAGAACGACAATGTACGTGTGGTTTTGTCTACTATTGAAAAGCTCGATCGGGCTTAGCTGGCGACCTGAATTTGGAGTTTTATTTGATGGCTTTGATTGCCGACGCTGTTTTGCTCGTTCACTTTGGCGTTGTCATTTTTATTGCTGGTGGTCTCGTGCTTGTTCCGTTTGGGCACAAGCTAGGTTGGAGTTGGATAGGCCACAAGCGTTTGCGGATTATCCATGCAGGGGCGATGACATTTGTTGCGCTAGAAACGCTGATGGGTCTCACGTGTCCACTCACGCTCATTGAAAACTATCTAAGCGGAATGAACACCTCCGAGTCGTTTATTAGTTATTGGGTTAAACGTATTTTTTACTACGACTTTCCTGTGGAATATTTCGCGACGTTGTACATAGTTTGTCTCGCTTGGACTGTCGCAATGTGGAAACTGTTCCCGCCACGAAAAGTGGAACGATGAAAAGCTTAGACGAGAGATTTAGGTCCCATGTGATAAGCGCTGTCCTGTACTTCTTTGCCACATTTTTTCTGGTTTCGCTCTCATACGGTGAGCTGCTGGATGGCCCCTTTGAGTCGTTCTATTCCAATGGCCAGGTAAAAGAAAGGGGCGCTTACAGCGATGGTAAACGAGAAGGGCGCTGGGAGCAGTTTTATGCAGGTGGGCAGTTAAAGTCGAAGGGAGACTTCAATAACGGGGTCGGCGTGGTGAAATGGTACGACAAAGACGGTCAATGGTTGTCTACAGAGAGATGGGTAGAGGTAACAGATGGGGAACGACGATTGGACGAGTTCGACGAAAATGAACAACTGATACAGAGAACGTATTTGAGGGACAACCAGCCTTTTAGAACGGAGTGGTTTGATGAAGACGGTAATTTGACTGAGACTGAGTATTATTAGATTACGGGATTACCAGGATGAACTCTGCGCCTGTTGGCACGTTCATTTGCACTCACCGTCAAGAGTAGTAGGCTCAGACTTTCTGGTACACCATTCAAGGAGGATCTCCGATGAGCGAAGCAGAAGCGATTACCACAACTGAGAGACCAGAGCGGGTCTTTGACACACGGCTGCCTTTTGAACTGTCCGATGAGCTGGCTAAGAGAGTATCCGACCTGGGTCTTGAAGAAGCTGTGCAAAGTGCAAATGACCATGGCTATGGGTATCTGCACGACATCGTGCCGCCAGAGTTTGTGGAACGTCTTCGCGCAACGGTCATTCGAATTGCGCAATCAGATCCTGGTATGGGAAGACCTTCTGCTGGTTCTAACATGCTCTTAGCGAAGGATCCCGTTTTCGAAGAAGCCGTGTTGAACCCCTCGCTTTTGACAATGGCCGAAGTACTTTGCGGTAAAGGCGCGTTGATTTCACAAGTCGCCGCCAGCATCAAGCCTAAAGCCGACCAACCTGGCGATGGCAAGGGGGGGTTGCATGCGGACCAAAATTGGACACCGGCTCCATTCCCGGTGCACAACCAGCTCGTGACCTTCTGCTGGGCTTGTGACGAATACTCCGAAGCCGCTGGTTCAACTCGGGTCGTGCCCGACTCGCATTTGGAACGTCGACATCCTAATGCGGAGGAAACCGCTTCGGAAGCTGGAGCGATCCACACTGAATGCCCGGCCGGGTCGGTCGTGTTTTGGGATGGTTCCACTTGGCATAGCGGTGGTGCACCACGCACTATCGACGGCGAGCGGGTGGTTGTGCACATTACGTACAGTCGTCTCGCGCTACGTCCAGTGGAGTGCTACGACTTTCTTGACGAGGACTGGCTTGAGGGCAAGCCATACGAGATGCGCGTGCTATTGGGACGTGAAGATTTCCTGAACACGCCGGAAGGCGGTTTTGCACATGGCGTTAAGCTTTCGCGGACGATGGACTGGGCGAAGACGTAATTAGATCGGTACTCAGGGGCTACTTAGCCCCTAGTATCAAACCCAACTTGGGTAGGGCTGCCCGCGGCCGCGATCTCCGGTCCCGTGAACTTCGTAGAAAGTCGGTGCAGGTCGCATTTATCGTAATTTCGCTCCTCACGTTCACTGGATGTGATTACACGGAGCGGTTTGCTAGCGGCAGGCTGAGTGGGGACGTATCGCCAACACCCACTGATTGGAGTTTCTTAGACAGCACTATGCTGGTGCAGTTAGAGACAAACCCCGAGAAGCCCTATTCGGTGAATATTTGGGGTGTTGGTATCGGCAGCAATTATTACGTGGCCGCGGGAGAAGCATCCGAAGCGGATTGGGCGAATCACATCGAACGTAATAGCGCCGTCAGGCTACGAATCGAAGAAAGAATTTACTTGCTCGATGCCCATCGGGTGAAGGACATCAAAGAACTCGTGGGTGTCACCGCGGCGTTCCGGAAT
>JAKUTI010000183.1 GCA_022448765.1 Pseudomonadales bacterium | reverse complement strand
CAGAGTACACAACTTCCAGCAAAGATTGGGAATCGCGGCAATACAGCGACTTCAGCATCAGCCCAAACCAGCGAAAACGCGTTACCGACTACCCCGTCAATGATCAAGATTCACCCATCGCGGTCGCAAATTTCAACGGTGTCGGTGGCAGCACCATCCTTTACGCGGGCCATTATCCGAGATTCCATCCCTCGGATTTTCGGGTAAAAACACTCGACGGCGTAGCCGATGATTGGCCCCTAGGCTATAACGACCTGGAGCCCTACTACGCCGAAAACGATAAAATGATGGGGGTTTCGGGACTTGCGGGTGATCCGGCCTACCCGCCGAAACCCGCCGTGATGCCGCCCCTGCCCTTAGGCAAGTCCGGTCAAGTTCTGGGTAAAGGGTTCAACGCGATGGGCTGGCATTGGTGGCCATCAGACTCCGCCATCGCATCCGCGGCCTACGACGGACGCGACAAATGCGCCAACCTTGGTGCGTGCACGATTGGGTGTGCTCAAGGCGCCAAGGCGAGTTCCGACATCACGTACTGGCCGCACGCGATACGTGCGGGGGTCGAAGTGTGGACCCGGTGTCGCGTTCGCGAAATTACCGTCAACGAAAACGACATGGCATCGGGCGTGACCTATTACGATGGCGACGGCAACGAGCGGTTCCAGGCGGCAGAAGTCGTGGTACTGGCCTGTAACGGCGTAGGCACCCCTCGCATCCTACTGAATTCGGTATCACAACGTTTCCCAAACGGACTAGCAAATCGCAACGGCCTCGTGGGAAAAAACCTCATGTTTCATCCCTACGCAGCGATCCACGGCGTTTTCGACAAGCCTTTAGACGGCTACATGGGTCCAGGCAATTGCATTTGGAGCCAACAATTTTATGAAACAGATCGCTCGAGGGATTTTGTCCGGGGCTTTACCTACGAGATCACGCGCGGTCGTGGCCCCGTCGCAACAGCCGTAACTGGAATGCTCTCCGGTCGGATTCCATGGGGCGAAGGCCACCACGAAAAATATCGCGAACTTTTCAATCGTATAACGGGCATGGTCGCTATCTGTGAAGACTTACCTGAACTCCACAACACGGTCACCCTCGACCCAAAGCTCACAGACAGCGATGGTATCCCTGCACCAAAAATTTCGTACAAGTTGTCGGATAACAGTCGCCGTATGCTTGACTATGCGATCGACCGGGGTACCGAAATACTCGAGGCGGCTGGGGCGACCGACGTCCTGACCCAAGCACCGATCGGCGTGGGCGGCTGGCATTTGATGGGGACAGCGCGCATGGGAACCGACCCCGAAAAGTCAGTTGTCAACGAATGGGGCCGCAGTCACGACGTGCGGAATCTATTTATCGTCGATGGCAGCATTTTCGTGACCTCAGCGGGCGTCAATCCAACTCGAACCATTCAGGCTTTGTCGCTTTATATCGGCGACACCATCAAAAAACGCCTCACTACACTGTTCGACTGAGACGCGATCATGAGCAACCAAGAAACGCTATTAGCAAGCGATTTGCCTTTATCAGAGCCGCAACGCGAAATACTACGCGCACTGGTCGGATCGATAATCCCCGCCAGCAAGGACTACGATACGCCAGGCGCAAACGACCCTTTAATCTTTAAGGATATCCTCGTTACAGTACATCCAGACGCCGATATAGTCGCTTCGGGTCTTGAGGACATCAATCAACAATCGATGCGGAACCACAACGGTGTCGGCTTTGCCGATCTCATCGCTAGCGATCAGCGCGTTATGGTGGAAAAACTGAGTCAAGCATTAAACCCGTTCTTACGCACGTTGGTCCGCATTATCGCGCAGTGTTACTACCGCGATGATCGCGTCATGAAAGCGCTCGGGATGGAGCTTCGACCTCCGTTTCCAGAGGGGTTTACCGTCGAAGAAGGTGATTGGACGTTGCTAGAACCCGTTCGTCGCCGCGGCAAACTCTATCGAGAGGTTGATGTCTAACGGGTCCGCATCATGAAATTGGAATCGGCAGCACCTGCAATGGGCTTGAGGGTCGGTCAACTCAACCTGGCGAAAGACGGGGACCGCGCGGCGGGCGAATTACGTGGATTGCTTCTCGAACATCAACTGCTCGTCATCACAAAGCAGCAGTTAACGTCGGAACAACTGATGGATTTCGGACACGGCTGGGGCGACCTCATGACACATCCGTCTTCCATGGCGCACCCAAACCCTTACGTTCAGACGCTCGCGAATCAAGGCAAAGTGAAAGGTAAGGGCTTCGGCGCGTGGCATTCCGACATGACGTGGCACCCAACACCGCCGAGGATCACCATGTTGCACGCGCAAAGGGTCCCGGGTTCGGGCGGTGACACCGGCTACGCCAATCAACATCTCGCGTACGAATCACTCGATCGCGCGTCCCGTGATAAGCGCCGGATGTTCCGCCGGCACCTGGCAACACAAGAGGAACTCGTGGGTCTGAGCGCTTTTCACGTCGGCAAAGGATTTGGCGAACACGTCCCCGATTCAGTGCATCCCGTCGTACGTACACACGATGAAACCGGCCGGAAAGCGCTCTACGTAAACCCCGAATTTACATCGCACGTCATCGACGTGACCGAGCACGCAAGCGAACGTTTACTGTGGCCCCTTTGGCTGCATGCCGTCGCCGAGGAATTCACGTACCGCCATCGGTGGTCACCGGGCGACTTGCTCATCTGGGATAATCGTTCCGTGATGCATACCGCCATCCTCGACTACGACGAACCCCGATCCATGTCCCGTATCGTCATCCAGGGCAACGAACCCGTCTGACGGTGGTCAATCGACGACATTTCGGCATCGCCCTATGGACGCTCGGTTTTACCGCATGCACGTTCGAAGAATCTGACCTTGAAGCCAACGCTTCGTACCAAAAAAACGTCGAAAGCTGTTTATGTCGATTCATGGATTTCGAGGCCGACTCGCACTCCGGTCTGCTCTACGCGCACATGCAAAAACGCTGCAATGAAACGGTCCACGATGCAAACCCATCGCGCTATGAGACGACGCTTTACTCAGAACCCGACATCGAAGCACTTCGTTGCCGAGACGAAGTCGACGCCTGGCTCACCGTCTCCAGCAAAAAAACTCTTTAGCCCAACGTGTTATCCCCGGTCCGCGACACATTGCTTTCAGTCGGCTAACGCGCCGTATAACCGCCATCTACCGGAAGAACAATCCCGTTAATAAAACTCGCTTCGTCGCTAGCCAAGAACGCAGCCGCGGCTGCAATTTCTTCGGGCTGTCCTAGACGGCCCAGTGGGTGCAACGACCTTAGATAGTCGGTAGCGCCATCAATGTCTCGAATACCCTCGGTCATGGGCGTTTCGATATAGCCAGGCGCGATGGCGTTGACCCGGACGCCTTTCGCGCCGAAGGCCACGGCAAATTGTTTGGTTAGTCCTGCCACACCGTGCTTCGCGGCGATATATGCACCGGTCCCAGGCGCCATTTCGACCGGTTGGTCTTCGGATAGAGAGCCCAACGTAAGACCCACTAACCCCGCAATCGACGCAGTATTAATGACGGCCCCTCCACCTCGTTCAACCATGACGGGTACGCCATAAAACAACCCGTAGTAAACCCCACTCAAGTTGATAGCAATGGTCCCGTCCCAACCGAAATCGCCGCCGCCAACGCCCGCATTGTTGAAAAGAATATCGAGACCACCCAGTTCATGGACCGTTTTTTCCACGGCTCCTTTAACCTCCGACTCCGACGACACGTCAAGCGCTAGGAAGGAAGCGTTGCCACCACGCTGCTCGATGGTTAGGGCTGTTTGTTCCGCCCCGTCGCCATCGATATCCGCGCACATAATCGCTGCACCTTCGGTCGCCATCCGTTCCGCGCTCGCTCTACCTATTCCGCTAGCAGCCCCTGTGATTAGTGCCGTTTTTCCGTCAAGTCGCACCATGACCGTTCAATCCTCACCGTATCCACTGCCCGACTGGTCGGCCTTTTTTTGCGGTTCCATACCTGCAACGGGACGGTCTTTGGGCGCGCTTTCGTAGGCCCCACGAAAGTCCCGAAACGGACCATCACGCCATTCCAATGCAGCCTTGAGGCCCTCATCACGTACCCGCCGGCCCCATTCAGATCCGGCCGCACGCATAGCGCTCAGCGCCTGTATCTCCGTTCCCGAGTGCAAACCTTCACGGATACCCATCGTTTCGTATTGACGATTAACCGAACGCTTGGAGTACATCAACATTTCATTGTCCACATGCGCCATCCGGCGAGCGAATTTTTCCGTAAATTCCCCCAACTCGTCTTTCGCCACGGCGTAATTCGCCCACCCTAGCCTTTCCATCTCGTTTCCGGAAAACGAATCACCTACGTAAGCAAATTCCCGAGCCTTAGCAGGAGGAAGCAACCAAGGCGTCCACATCATGTCCATGGTCGTCATGGCTCGGACTGGGGGATACCCAATCTGTGCGTCTTCAGCGACGATTCGAAAATCGCACACCGACGCCAACTCGGTTCCACCAGCCAGACAATGGCCTTGAATTTGAGCGACCACGGGCTTGGCAAGTTCCCATATCGTCCAGTTCGTCATGACCACGTGTCTCGCCCATTGTTGATTTCCCGGATGGGTCGTACCGGTCCGAGGGAGTTTCGATCGAGGGTCAACAAATAGATCATCGTCAGCCGATCGAGCTGGCGTCAGGTCGTAGCCCGCCGAAAACGATCGTCCCGCGGCTCTCAGCACAATTACGCCAATCTGGTCATCGGCCTCGCCCTCCCGCATCGCTTCCATGAGCTCCCCACGCAGGTTGTTGCTGAGGGCATTTAGTTTTTCCGGCCGATTGAGCGTGATGTACGCCAGCCGATCGTCCGTTTCATACAAGACATCCCTTAATTCCATAACATTCCCCTTCCAATGCGCCCCATCATAACGCCTTCTGGCATCCGCGAAATCGGCGGCCTTTACGGTATGATCTTCAGATGTTTCCGCGCCTCGATCTTTCTCAATGTGGCCGTTCGATCGCTGAAAGCGTCGACATTGTCCAACACGCAGAATCGCTCGGCTGGGAAGGGGCATGGGTCTCTGAAATTAACGGTGCAGACGCCGTCACCTCAGCCGCTTGCATCGCTGGCGCGTTGACCAAAGGCCGAGTCGGGTCGGCCATCTTTCCGATGCAAACGCGTGACCCATTGTTGCTTGCCATGACGGCTGCCAGCCTCAGCCAGATTGCACCCGACGGATTCGTACTCGGACTGGGAACCAGCACACCGATCATTATTCAAGACTGGCATGCCACGCCGTGGGGCAACTCCCCCCTGAGCCTGACTCGCGAATGTGTTGAACTGGTCCGCCGATTCTTGGCTGGGGAGCGCGTGACAACGGAATCCGGTCGGTGGTTATATCGCAGGGCTTCCTTAGCGATGCTCCCGAAATCGGATGTTCCAATTTATCTTGCGGCCCTGAACGACCACATGTTGCAACTTGCAGGGGAAATTGCGGATGGCGTTATCTTAAACTTCGTTAGCACGAGCGACCTTGCGCACGCTAAGGAGCAGGTTGCCGCGGGCGCTCGCCTCGTAGGCCGATCGCTCGACAATTTTGAATTCGTGATCTTTTTTCGGTCAACAGTCACTGAGGATTACGAGCTGGTTCGCGAACGTTACCAACGCGAACTGCTCACCTACGTCATGGCTCCGGTCTATCAAAAGATGTTTGCTCGTGAAGGACACGCAGAACTCTGCGAACAAATTCAATCAC
>JAKUTI010000182.1 GCA_022448765.1 Pseudomonadales bacterium | reverse complement strand
CTCGTGGGTGCGAACATCACCCATGAGATCAAGATCCTTGGCTCGATCGAACATTTCGTCTCCATCAATTCGGCCGTTGAGGTTGATCTTGAAGGACAGGTGAATGCCGAGGTTGTCGGGGGACGACAGATATCGGGAACCGGTGGTTCAGTCGATTTCATGCGCGCTGCGAAGGCGTCGCGAGGCGGTCGCTCCATTATCGCGATGACCTCAACGGCGAAGAACGACTCCGTGTCGCGGATAGTTCCTGCGGTTGAGATGGTGACCGCGTTAAGGACCGATGTCGATATTGTCGTGACTGAATACGGCGTCGCTGATTTGCGGCATGCGACGCAAGAAACGCGACGCGAGGCACTGATAGGTATTGCTCACCCGGACTTTCGGTCAACGTTGCGGGGTGCAACGGGCTAGGAGGCAGTTGCTAACGCGGCCAGCAGACCCATGTCCGGTTCGCCCTCCGCGGCGAGAGGAATCACCACCACGCGTGTGGCGCCAACATCAAATTGGGCGGTTACGCGTTGTTTGATGGTAGCTAAATCGCCGTGGGCCACCGTCGCGTCAATAAGCGCATCGCTCCCCCCCGATTCGAAGTCTCGATCGGCGAAACCGAGTGTGCGCCAGACCCGATGGTAATACTCAAGGTTGATGTAGGGGGCGACGGCTTTACGTGCAATTTCCCGTGCGAGGATTGGGTCGGTCTCGGCCAGACAGAACATCGCCACGTTGAGGGCAGGCGATGGCCCGAGAATATCGCGTGCCTGGCGTGTGTGTTCTAGCGTCATGAGGTAGGTATTGGCGCCGTCGGCGTATTTTCGGGCGGTCGCCAGCATCGCTGGGCCGTGGGCGGCGAGGAACAACGGATAGGTGATCTGGGGAGCCGTTAGCCTAAGTGCCCGCATCGCGTCCACATAAGACTCGACTCGCGCGGTTGGAGGTTGCCATTCCGGATTACCTCGAGCTTTGTTGATGTGGGCGTTCGAGACGCCCAAACCGAGCTGGAAGCGCCCGTTGGAAAACTCGGCTAGGGTCGATGCACCGGCCACCATTGCCGCTGGGTCGCGTGCGTATACGTTGGCAATGCCGGTCGCGATTTGCAATGTCGTGGTATGGGCAAGCAGGTAACCAGCAACGGTAAATGGATCTCGACCCAACACTTCCGGTAACCAAAGCGATTCGATACCCGCGGCTTCAAGGTCCCGCGCAAACGTCAGCAACTCGTCGCGGGCCATGCGATCCGTACCGTAGAGTGTGGCTATTGGCATACCGAACCCCTTCGTTCGAGAGCTTGAACTGCAGGTCGTGGACTTACCTTCAATGACAGGTGGATGGTTAACGCCAGTCTGTTGGGCACGGGTGGATGATTTGAGATGTTCTTTATCAACGGGTCGCTATCCCTAAGGCGTTCAAAATAAAGGCGTATTCCTCGGCCACTTCATGGAGTGAGTCGTAGCGTCCGGAACGCCCACCATGCCCCGCGCCCATATTTGTTTTCAATAGCAGTGGATTATTGTCGGTTTTGAGCGCTCTAAGGCGAGCGACGTATTTAGCCGGCTCCCAATAGGTAACGCGGGGGTCGTTCAGTCCGGCGGTCACAAGCATGGGCGGGAAATTCCCTGCGACGAGTTGGTCGTATGGGGAGTAGCTCTGCATGTAGCGAAACACATTGGCGTCCTCGATTGGGTTTCCCCATTCCGGCCATTCCATTGGGGTTAGTGGCAACGAGGTGTCCAGCATGGTGTTGAGAACGTCGACAAAAGGCACGAGGGCCGCGACTGCACCCCAAAGTTCGGGCGCTTGGTTGACGACGGCGCCCATCAATTCGCCCCCTGCGGACGCGCCAGAGATGGCGATCTTGCCTTGTTCGGTGTGGCCACTTTCGACGAGAAACTTGGCGACGTCAACGAAATCGTTGAAGGCGTTGGTGCGGTTCATGCCCTTGCCGTCTTCGTACCACTGAAAACCGAGTTCGTCGCCTCCACGGACATGGGCGATAGCGAACATAAGGCCTCGGTCCAGCAGGGATAGTACGGACGTCGAGAAACTGGGGTCGACGGATGCTCCGTACGCGCCATATCCATAAAGGTACAGTGGCGCGGGTCGCTTAATGTCGGTTCGATAGAGAAGAGATACCGGAATACGGGCACCGTCGCGCGCGTCAACCCAAAGTCGCTCAGAAGCGTATTTTGTCGGATCGTAACCGCTCGGTATTTCCTGGACTTTTTTTACTTGAAGCTGGCGCAGATCGAGATCGTAGTCATAGGTCGTGTGCGGCGTCACCATTGACGAATAGTGCAGTCGGATCGTATCGGTTTGATATTCTGCGTTGCTGCCAATGCCAACGACTCGAATAGCATCGGGGAATTCGACACGGTGTGAAACATCGTCGGCGTCTAGGATCCGAATATGATCGACCCCTTCGAGACGTTCCTCGGCAACGATCCATTGGTCGAAACATTGAAAGCCTAGTAGATAGTGATCGTCGGATGGTTCGATCAAACTGGTCCAGTTAGCTTCCCCGGGTTCCCTGATGGGGGCGGAGACTAAACGAAAGTTCTTATGGAGGTCGTTGGTCCGAATGACAAACTTTTGGCCTTGATGATCGAGCGAGTATTGATGACCTTCGCGTCGGGCTACCACCAGTTGGAAATCACCGAGTGGGTCATGGGCCGACAGTAAACGCAACTCGGACGTGACGTGATCGGACGTGCTTAAGCCGATGTAGTCCCCCGACGTCGTCCGTTCCAGTCCGACGAAAAACCCCGGATCGGCTTCCTCGTAGACGACAAAGTCCGTGTCGACGGACTCTCCGATAACGTGCCGTCGTGCTTGATAGGGGCGCCACTCGTCGTTAGTGACGAGGTAGAAAAGCGTTTGGTTATCAGCGGCCCAGACGGGCGAATCGATGGTGTTAGCGATACGTTCGTCGAGTAGCCGACCCGTGTGCAAATCGCGGATGACCATGGTGTAGCGTTCGCCGCCGTCGGTGTCGGTGCTATAAGCGAGGTAACGACCGTCGTCGCTCACGGCAAATGCGCCGAGGCTAAAATAATCGTGTCCTTTGGCGAGTTCCGGTTCGTCGAGTATGACTTCAACGTCATCGGGAGTCGGCACTGAAGTCTCTGGCTTCCAGCGTGAATGCACGCGATATTGTGCCTCCGCGCTAAAACTTGATTGGTAGTAATACCCTCGATTTCGCAAGGGGACGGTTGCGTCGTCAGGCTTCTGACGCTGTTTTATCTCTTGGAACAATTCGTCGACGAGCCATTGAATAGGGGCCATTACGGCGTCGAAATAGTCGTTTTCTGCCTTAAGGTAATTAAGTACATCGGCGTTGGTAACGTCGGGGTAGTTGGGGTCTTTGAGCCAGTGAAACGGGTCTTCGACCGTGATGCCGTGGTGGCTGTATCTGTAGGCCCGTTGTTCCGCTATCGGGGGTTGTGGTTCGCTCATAACACTCGACTCGCCGGTTTTAATGCATCCGGTCAGGCCCGCCGACACCATGCCAGCGAGCAAAACGCGACTTAGTCGCCTCGGAAGGCTAATCCGGTAAGCCCAAGACCCTTTTAGCGATAATGTTGCGCTGAATCTCATTGCTGCCGCTGTAAATCGAGGCGGCGCGGTTGGATAGCCAAGCCCGCGTGTCCATGAGACTGCGATTGGTGAACGGATCGCCCGTCCACCCCAATCCCTGGGTTCCTCGTATCTCGACAAAAAGGGACGACTTTTCCTGTTGTAGTTCGGTCCCATACATTTTGAAGATCGATGTGGCAGGTCCCGGGGTACTGCCATCCGAGGCTTCTTCAACCGTTCGTCGTTGTGTCAGGTGGAATACGTGCGAGTTCATGTTATGGGACAGGACACGATCGCGGAGCGCAGCGTCGGCGATGCGGCCGTTTGCATCGCCGCTAAACGCTTTGGCCTCGTCTTCGAGCACGGGGCCAGTGTCCTTAACCGCGCCACCACCGACCAACGACGCCATACTGCCGCGCTCGTGTTGCAGCAGGCGTTTCCCGACGGTCCAACCCTTGTTTAGTTCGCCGACCAGGTCGTCTTTGCGGGCGATGGCGTTATCAAAAAACGTCTCGCAGAACGGCGACTCGCCCGAAATGAGACGAATTGGTCGCACGGTGATGCCGTCCTGATGCATGTCCATCAACACGAAACTAATCCCCTCGTGCTTGGGGACATTGGGATCGGTTCGAACGAGCGCAAATATCCAATCCGCGTATTGAGCACCCGAGGTCCAAATTTTCTGACCATTGACAACAAAGTGATCGCCTTTGTCTTCTGCTCGGGTACGCAACGAAGCTAAATCGGAGCCGGAACCCGGTTCGCTGTATCCCTGGCACCAAGCGACTTCACCTCTGACGATCCGCGGGATGTGTCGCTCTTTTTGCTCATCGGTTCCGTATTCAAGCAACGTCGGTCCAATCAGACTCACGCCCATACCGCCAAGCGGAGCACGAGCATCAATCCGGCGCATTTCCTGAATCAGTGTCATGTATTCGTCTGTGCTGAGGCCCCCGCCGCCGTATTCCGTTGGCCACACCGGTGCCGTCCAGCCCTTCTCTATCATTCGATCGAGCCAAAGTTGCGTGTCTTCATGATCGATCGCGATTGAGGTTGCGCCCGTTGAAATCGGTCCGGGCCCTCGCGCGCCAGCTGGACAGTTGTCTTCGAGCCAAGCTCGGGTCTCGCTGCGAAAATCGTCGATGTCGGCCATGGGTCCCTCGTTCGTGAATACGCTTCGTGCCGGCATGGTGGGCGGCTTTTTGTTTTGGAGCAACCTCGGCATTATGACCGATGGGAGGAAGAAAATGGCACACATTGAACCCAGACCGCGTACGGCGGTTGATGAGCTACAAGGGATATTTGCCGGTGCAGAGGCCGCCATGGGCTTTGTACCCAACAGCATGCTGACGATGGCCCACATGCCGCAACTGCCGGCCGCGTTTTTTGCGCTAACGTCGGTCGTATTCGGTGGCGACCTGAAGGCGGCCATGCCGATGCTTGAACGTTCCGTCGCCGATGACTCGGATCGATCAGACAATCTGCCGGCAGATTTGGTGCAGCTCATCGCATTTGCTGTGAGCGTTGCCGCCGGTTGTCGATACTGTCAAGCCCACACGTCTCACCAGATGGTTGAACGGGGTGGAGACCGAGCCAAACTCGATGCGATTCTAGCGTTTGAGACTGAGCCGGCTTTTTCTGAGAGCGAGCGAGCCGTGATCGCGCTAGCGATGGCCGCAGGGGAAAACCCAAATGCGGCAACGCCCAAGATGTTTGAGGCGTTGAAAGCGGACTTTAATTCCCGTCAAATCGTACAAATCGTCGGCATCATCGCGTTGTTTGGGTTCCTGAATCGCTGGAACGACACCATGGCGACGACGTTGGAGCCACCGGCGGCAGAATTTGCCACTGAATCGCTAGGCGCGGTCGCTTGGGCCGCTGGGAAACACGGGAGTCATTGATGGAATTTCGACGATTGGGCGATAGCGGTTTATCCGTCAGCGAGATTGGTCTCGGTTGCAACAATTTTGGGGGTCGAGTTGACCAATCAGGCACCAAGCGCGTTGTGGACGCGGCGCTTGATCATGGGATTACCTTGTTCGATACCGCCGACGTGTATGGCGAGAGTGATTCGGAGGTATTTCTCGGGAAGGCGTTGGGTACAAAGCGGTCTGATGTCGTCGTTGCCACCAAATTTGGCATGGCGATGGGACAAGACGCCCTATCTCGTGG
>JAKUTI010000181.1 GCA_022448765.1 Pseudomonadales bacterium | reverse complement strand
GATCCGTCGCGTGACTGAGTCCCACGAAAGTACCAGTCGCCAAAGCGTCATTGTGGGGGGTTCGCTCGCCCGACAAATAAGGCAGAAAATAGACCCGGCCAGCCTTCGCATCATTCGCTTCAATTTCGTCGATTAAGGCCGCTTCGGACTCCGCCTTCGTGATCCGAGTAACCCACGTTAGCGCACCCGCCGCCGAGAGGGTTACCGCCATTCGATGCCATCGATCGGGCAACGCGTGGCAGAACGCGTGAACACCACGCGCAGGGTTTGGTAAATGTTTTCGGTCCGGAATAAAAATAACACCCGACGTGCCTATCGACACGAGCGCTTTCCCTTCGTCCACCGCACCGGCGCCCACCGCACCGGCAGCTTGATCTCCGGCTCCGCCAACCACCGGCACCCGGTTCATATTCCAGCGTTCGGCCACTTCGGCGGAAAGGACTGCGGTCACGTCGCTGCCTTCGAAAAGCTCCGGCATATGAGATAAGGTCATGTCGGTTGCCTCTAACATTTCCTCGGACCAGCGTCGTTTATTTACATCAAGCCATAGCGTCCCCGAAGCATCAGACATCTCCGTAGCAAAAACCCCCGTCATGCAAAACCGCACGAAATCCTTGGGCAGCAGAACTTTTGCTGTCGCAGCAAAAATTTCGCGTTCGTGTGAACGTACCCATGCAAGTTTTGGCGCCGTAAACCCTGCCATGGCAACGTTTCCCGTAATGCCTTTCACATCGACTCGTTTTTCCAACTCGGCACACTCTTTATCGGCACGAGCGTCGTTCCACAAAATTGCGTTGCGTAACGGCTCGCCATCTTTGTTCGTCAGTGTCGCGCCATGCATTTGTCCCGAAAGGCCAATGGCTCGGACACCCCGAGACCAGCCCTCAAGTTGGGAAACGGCGTCCTCGACCGCCACCCACCAGTCATTCGGGTGTTGTTCGCTCATCCCGACTCCAGGGATTTGCACACGCAGCGGCACGCTTGCTTCGTCTTGAACAAGTCCTTCGTCATCAACAACAACGACTTTCACAGAAGACGTTCCGAGATCGATGCCAAGATACATTGGTTTTGGTCGCTCCTATCGAGTGATACGTTGCAATAGAGAAACGGCGTTCCGCGAAATAAAGGCCATCGTGCAACCGGCCACGGACTTTAAGACGCCGGATTACCCGTTGCGGTTCGTCAGGCGTATTTTCTCAATTAGAAAGTCGACGACCGCCAGCATAAGCTCATTGCTTCCCGCCATTTTCGCGTCCACGCGGTATATCCCATCGACAATCATCGAAGGCACTCCTTCCACACGATACATCCGCACCAACGCGTCGTCTTGTTGGACGCGGCTTCGAACACTGAAAGATTTCACCACATTATCGAACTCTTGTGGATCCACGCCTGCCTCACTCTTGAATATTCTCCTGACGGCAGCACGGTCTCGGAGATCCAGCCGATCAATGTGCAGAGCCCGGAAAATAGGCTCGTGGATTTTATCGAGCACTCCTAGGATCTCCGCGACATAGTAAAGCTCGGCGAGCGGTGCCCAGCTCGCACCAAAGACAGCGGGAACACGCCGAAAGACGACGCCGACCCGATCCTTGGCAGCCCATACCGAAACCAAAGGGTCAAATCGGAAGCAATGAATACATCCATACGAAAAAATTTCAGCGACTTCGATGGATTCACGGTCTTGGGTCTCGACCCGTATCGGAATCCGAACGTAGTGCTTGCCCTCGACAAATTTAGGTGTGCCCAGAAAGTCAGTATCCGATTCTTGAGCCAAGCCTGTGCCCGCAAACCACGCAGTCGCAACGAAAATGATCGCTTTCTTTACAGATAAATACATAGGCACTCCGTGACACAGCGTGATGGTAAACTGAGTCCACTTTCGCGGCGCGCGATTATAGCAACCGGGTTACGGATTCACATGCCGAAGACGCCGCAAATTGAAGCGAGTTTCCTCACCAGCGCCGATTCGCTAGCGAACTGTCCCATGGACGCTCTCCCAGAGGTCGCGTTTGCCGGACGATCTAACGCCGGAAAGTCGAGCACCTTGAATTGCCTCACTGGATCTCGAAACCTCGCCCGCGTCAGCAAAACACCAGGGCGCACCCAGTTGATCAATTTTTTCGCAACCAATCTCGGCGGACGACTCGTCGACTTGCCCGGTTACGGCTATGCGAAAGCTAGCAAAAGCCGCCAGAAGTCTTGGGGCAAGGCCGTTGACGATTATTTGGAGTTGCGCTCGAACCTAAACGCCGTAGTCCTCGTTATGGACATTCGGCACCCTTTACAACCCTTTGATGTGCACATGATTGAGTGGGGCATCGCAGCCGAAATGCCGATGTTGATCCTTATGAATAAAGCGGACAAGTTGAAGCAGGGGGCACGTATCGCCGCCGCAAGATCGGTCGATTCGGCCTTAGATGGTGCGACAGAAACCTTGTCGGTCATGTTTTCCGCAAAAACGGGGCTTGGATCCGCTGAAGCGCTCGAAGTAGTTACTGGGTTTCTATTGGATTCAACCCACGCATAGTCTCGATCAGTGTGCCTCATCCCAATTAATGCCGACGCCCGTATCGACGACCAAAGGCACATCGAGCGACGCGGCTCCGGTCATGGCCTCTTCAACTACCGCCACGAGTTCCTCCACGTCGTCTTCGGCAACTTCAAATACCAACTCGTCATGAACCTGCATCACCATTTTGGCGTCAAGAGCACTGTCTTTAAGACGCTCGTTCACGGCAAGCATGGCACGCTTAATGATATCTGCCGCGGTACCCTGCATAGGCGCATTAATCGCCGTTCGCTCGGCTGCCTGTCTCCTCGGCACATTGCTTGCGTTGATTTCTGGTAGATACAACCGCCGACCAAATACCGTTTCGACAAATCCGTCATCCGCAGCTCTGGCTCGTATCTGGTCCATATAGTCTCGAACCCCCGGGTATCGTTCGAAATATCGATCCATGTATCCCTGCGCGAGGTTTCGCGGGATGCCCAACTGTCTCCCCAGCCCGAACGCGGACATACCGTAGATGAGCCCAAAGTTGATGGCTTTGGCACTACGTCGTTGTTCGTCGCTAACCGCATCGACATCTTCCGCAAAAACTTCCGCTGCTGTTGCTCGATGCACGTCGAACCCTTGAGCAAAAGCAGAGCAAAGCCCCTCGTCGCCCGAAAGATGCGCCATGATTCGCAACTCGATCTGGGAATAGTCTGCAGCAACCAATCGGAACCCCTCCGGCGCCACAAAGGCCTGTCGAATCTTCCGACCATCCGCGGTGCGTATGGGTATGTTTTGCAAATTGGGGTCTGAAGAGGAAAGTCGTCCCGTTGCAGTAACGGCCTGGTGATACGAAGTATGTACACGGCCAGTAATCGAACTAATTTGTTCTGGGAGAGCGTCCGTGTACGTTGATTTCAGCTTTGAGGCTGAGCGGAACTCTAAAATAACTTTAGGCAACTCAAATTCTTGAGCGAGTTCTTGCAATACCGGCTCCGCCGTCGAACGCTGCCCTTTTTGCGTCTTGCGCAGCGCCGGGAGCGATAATTTGTCGTAAAGGATCTCTTGCAATTGTTTCGGCGACCCTAAGTTAAACTCTTCGCCAGCGAGTTCGAACGCGTTCGCCTGCAATGAGGCCATACGGCGTGAAAGCTCTTTGCTTTGTTGCGCCAACATTGCCGCATCAATCAGCGTGCCATTTTGTTCCATCTCTGAAAGAACCTTCAGAAGAGGTAGCTCTAGCTCTTCGTAGACCGACACCAGCGAGGGCTGTGCTTCGAGGTGTGGCCGGAGATCTTGATCAAGACGCAGCACCGCGTCGGCGCGCTGTGCCGCAAACTGACACGCCGCTTCAACCCCAACCGTCGCCCAGGGAATCCGTTTCGCACCCTTTCCTACGACCGAGTCGATCGGAACAAGCGATGTATCCGAATATCTCGCCGACAAATCAACGAGCTTATGTCCCCGAGAGCCAACGCTGTCGACGACGTAAGATTGAAGCATTGTGTCATTCGCGATGCCGGCAAGCGCAACGTCATCGAGTGCAAACACGTTCCTTTGGAACTTCAAGTCGTGTCCCGTCTTTAATATTTGACTGTCCTCAAGGAGGGGGGCAAGCCGCTTCACAACCAGCTCTCGGTCCAATTGTTCCGGCTCTTCGTGCCCCAACGGAATATAGGCACCGGCTCCACTCCGCGTCGCAATTGCTATACCAACAATTTTTCCCGTCATGTAGTCGGGTGTCTCCGTTACGATTTCGATAGCGAAGCTTTGGGTCTTGCTGATCTCGTCAACAACCGTATCCAAACCTTCCGCAGTTTTAACAACGCGATAATCTCCCGAAGCCGGGGCAGCCTCGCCCGTCGTTGACTCTTCGCCCAGCTCGGCCGACCACGATTTAAATTCGAACCGCGCAAACAATTCCCGTAGCGCATCTGTGTCTGTCGGGACCGAATGCAGACCATCGAGATGAATATCTAACGCGACGTCACATTTGATTGTCGCCAAGGTTCGAGAAACCGAGAGTTGGTCAAGGCTGTCTCTGAGACTTTCTCCGACTTTGCCCTTGATGGCGCTGGCGTTAGCAATCACGCCTTCAAGATTGCCGTAGCTTTCCAGCCACTTTGCCGCCGTCTTTGGCCCCACCTTCGGCACCCCCGGGATGTTGTCCGAGGCATCGCCCATCAGCGCGAGGTAGTCGATAATTTGTTCAGGCCATACGCCAAATCGTTCTTTAACGCCGTCACGATCAAGCTTCGTGTCTGTCATGGTATTAACGAGGGACACGTGTTCATTGACGAGCTGGGCCATGTCCTTGTCCGACGTCGAGATAATTGTCGGCCGATTTGCCACGCTAGCTTGAGCTGCCAGCGTTCCGATTACATCGTCGGCTTCGACCCCGGGTGAGATAATCAACGGTAGCCCCATGGCTCGGATAATTTCGTGAATGGGCCCAATCTGCTCGCGTAAGTCGTCGGGCATCGGCGGCCGATTGGCTTTGTATTCTGAAAAAAGATCGTTACGAAACGTTTTGCCTCCGGCATCAAAAACGACCGCAATCGGGCTGCCCGCAAAGTCCTTGCTTAACCGTCGTAGCATCGCGATTACGCCTCGTACCGCGCCCGTCGCGGCTCCGTCGGTAGTGCGGAGATCGGGGAGCGCGTGGTACGCCCGAAACAGGTAAGAAGAACCATCGACGAGCAGTAACGGTTTGGCATTCGCCATGTTAAATTCCCCCGCCTCGACCCTACCACAACGCTCTTGAAGTATGACTTCTGACCCCTTCTTAACCGTCCGAATTGACGTTTGCCACTGTGTGCGAGGCGTCTTTAAAGCAGCGGACACAGTTTCCGCGCGTCAACATTTCGGGAATAAATAACCACTGCCGTGGCCGTCGTAACCGAACTTTCTGAAGACGTGGTCGCCGATGTCATCAAACAATATGACGTGGGCTCGCTTGTCGAATACTGGCCGGCCGATGACGGGGTCGAAAACACAAACTATTTCTTACGCACAAGCCTGGACGCCGAATACGTACTTACCGTGGTTGAATCGACGAGTCATCACAACGATTTGATGGTCCAAGTTCTCGACGTGGCGCATCGCAACGATTTGCCTGTAGCACCCGTACTGGCGTCGGAAGGGGGAGCTCGCGAAGTCTATCGATTAGGTAAGCCCATGTTGCTATCGAATCGGCTACCTGGTCGACACGTCAAACACACCAACGAAAAACAATGCAATGCCATTGGAA
>JAKUTI010000180.1 GCA_022448765.1 Pseudomonadales bacterium | reverse complement strand
GGATGATGCCAATAACGCCAACGCGGGCACAGGCGATGGTGGCCGAAACGCAAACCGTACGCGATCGCTCGGCGAGCCCGACTCGGATAACGTGGTGCGCCGTCCGGGGCCCGCAACGAGCCAGCCTTCAGGCAACTCGACCGTGACGTCAACGCTGAAGTAGTCAGGAGGATGCGTGCGGGCATCACCGTTCGGTGTGTCCGCGCCAGCACTCGGAAGCCAACGAATACCGGGCATGAGGGCAACATAGTTTTGATCAAAAAGCCCAGGCATAAAACCTAACATTTGAAATGCCTCAGCCTCAGTGGGCGTGAGGGATGGGACGTCAATGACGGAGTCGAGGTAGCCAAAAGTCACATCGGGCAATCCTGAGGCGACGATGCGCAGTGTTCTTGTGGTGTTTACCGCGACGGCCGCGTCAATCTCAAGAAGCCCCTGATCGTGAAGCCACGCCACCGCGGTACCGTCCACCGTGATCTGCTCGACAACCAAGCCAGGATTGAGGGTCCAAAGTAGCGATGTCAGCGCTTCTCCGGGCGGCGGCGTCATCGTCAGCGTAACGTCAAATTCCAATGCTCGACCTGGGTCAATCCGAACGTCCCCGCGCATTGCTAGTACGTCCGGCCGGAGATCATAGTTCCGTGCCTCATGAGCCGTTCGCCATTCGTCAAACACAGCCAATTCATCCCGCGCTTGTGTGGCCTGGATCGCAAGCGCGGCACCACCGGCTAACACGAGACTGACGCCGCCGACACCGATGCGGAGTTTTCGGGCATTGTCCGCGCGCGGGTGAACGATCCCCGCCAGCGCAATCAAGCCTGCCGCGATAAGACAGGACCAGAACGCCCGTTGACCGGCACCGTCGGCGAGCAGAACCGGCATGAGATCGGACGGCAGGGAAGGGACCACAAGTAATGGAGCGAGGGAGGGAGCCAAGAATCCTGGACTCATGAACATCGCCCATACCTGGAACGCGAGTATGGCTGCTGCTATCAAGGTAACGACCAATCGATTCCTCACGATCAAGGTAAGACATGCCGTCAACGCACACCAAAGCAAAAGGGACGTCATGGCCATAATAAAAAACGAGACCACGGAGTACGGCTCGAGGGTTCCTCCAATAATGCCTATGTTCATGGCAACGAAACCGTAGATTTGCAGTGCCAAAAAGATAACCACCATCGGCAACCAAGTCATGAACACCAGGGCTAAACAACGACCTAGCACAAGTTCAATATTGGTGATCGGCCGGGTATCAAGGACCTCGACCATGCGGTCACGGACGTCGCGATGACGAATATCGAAAACCAGAAAAATCAGGCTAACGAGAAAGAGAATAACGGCGATAAAACCAATGTTCGCCACCGCATAACGCGGGTTCATCGACCCTAGGCTCGCCGACAAGCCCGATCCCATCGCGTGCATGAAAAAAATCTGTCCGGCCATGACACAGACGAAAACCACCGAGAGAATGGTGAAGGGCCAATACCGAGCCAAACGTCGCGTTGAGCGTATCTCGGCGCTAGCAATCGCCCTAATCATCGCGACGTTCACGAGATCGCTTCCTCGATTTCTTGTTCGTCCGACACCGTCAAGGAAGACGCGTCAAGCGACTCATCGTCCTGCCGAGCCACGGTTGCCCGACCGCGCGCGGACATAAACGCCATGTAGCTTTCTTCCAGCGTGGTTTCGTCGACTCGGGTTGCACCCGGCGGCAGCTCATCTTCTGATGCAATGGCACGCAGCGTGACTTGACCGCCGGCTGTAATACGCGACACCACCTCATGATTCTGTTCCGCCAAGTCAGCCTTTTCCGCCGACGTAATCAATTCAAAGACCGCGCCCACTGAGCTTCGAAATAATTCTGCCGGCGAACCAGAAAACACGGCCCGACCGGCATCCAAAATCGAGATTTCGCGGCACGCAGCACCGAGGTCAGCCACGATGTGCGTTGATAATAAGATGGTTCGGTCACGGCCAATTTCTTCCATGAGCTTCCGAAAGCGTATGCGCTCTTCAGGATCCAACCCGACGGTCGGTTCATCGACCACCAAGATTCTTGGCTCGTGAACGAGCGCTTGGGCAACGCCCAACCGTCGAACCATCCCGCCAGACAGTTGTTTAACTTTTCGATACGCCACGTCCGCTAGGCCAACTTGTTCAATGACGTGTTCCACACGTGCACGACGAGCTTTTCGCACAAAGAGTCCCGACAGTTGCGCCAATGTATCAACCACTTCGATGACCCGGTGCGAGCGCCAACCACCAAAGTCTTGGGGTAGATAACCGAGCAATCGCCGGACCTCGCGCTGTTGCTCGGTGACGTCGAAGCCGCAGAGCTCCACCGATCCCTCGGTGGGTTTAATCAACGTGCAAAGAATCCGCATCAGCGTACTCTTGCCCGCACCATTAGGCCCCAGCAATCCGTACACGCCGGTCCCGCAAGTGAGGTTGACACCGTCGAGGGCTACGTGACCGCCCTTATAAACATGGCGCAAGTCATGGACTTTGATGCTTGGAATAGCTTCGTCGGGTTGCAATACGGCTCGATTCACCGAAATAGCCTGTTCATCTGACCTTCACCGTAATGAAAACAATCCCACTACGGTTAATTTCGAAGCAAATAATGTAACCTATGCGTTACATTTAATGCAAGAACAGCAGACCTTGAGTGGATCGCAGACGTCCATTTTGATTGCGTTCACGGCGTCGTCACATTTGCCTCATCAACCACGGCTAACGCTGCGTCACGGTCTCGCTTCGCGCGCGAAATGATGTACTGCCGAATACGCTCGACGTCTTCCGTCGAATATAAGTCCGCATAACTCGCCATGCCCCGGTCTTGATAGAGACCTCCTCGAACGATGGCTTGGAAAAGCTCGTGTGATTCTGAGCTGAGCATGCGTAAGTCAGGGGGTCCACCGCCAGAGTGCACGCCAAACCCATGGCAAAATGCGCAAACGTCATGATACATAACGTCACCGCGATCAACGTCGTCGGCCGATCCGGTTAACGCCGGAGGTTCCGGGATCGTTATGTCACGCAAGGGGGGAACCGGTATGGTCCCATTAGCTCCCACCTTAAAAACCACCAACCGACCCGTACTGCCGTACTTGTACGACGCGCTATCGATGGCGTTGTTCCCCGACCCCGTCAGAATTGCCAGGTATTGTTCGCCATCCAACGCATAGGTTATGGGGGGCGCTACGATCGAGGAGTACAGGTTGTAGCGCCACACTTCGGTGCCACTATCCGGGGCGTAGGCTGCCATCAAACCACTCGCGTTGCCTTGAAAAACAAGGTCACCCGCGGTCGCCAACGCACCACCATTCCAGGGATGCTCCAACGCCACCGACCATGCCGTCTCCCCCGACAGCGGATCAAACGCGATGAAGTAGCCTTTCGATTCGGGTGGTTCTTCGAACGCCTCCGTCATTTGGTTGTAACGACCAAATTCGACCGCCGTATTCCACGCGTTGGGACGACGCTTGTAGAGCCCTGTTTCAAGGTACTCCTCTGGCATGGCGTAAAGAAACGGCATCTCTTGGATCGGGAAAAACATCAGCCCCCGGTCAGCGTCCCAAGCCATCGCTTGCCAATTATGCGCCCCCGAGGGGCCGGGCAATATCCACTGTGGATTCTCGGCGTATACCGTATCTGGATTTTCCACCGGTCTACCCGTCGCCAAATCAACGTGACTCGCCCAGGTAACGGCACCATATGCGTGCGCCCGCAGCAGTTGACCATCCTGACGATCGATGACGTAAAAGAACCCATTCTTGGGAGCTTGCATCAACACTTTGCGATCAACGCCGTCGACCGAGAGGTCCACCAGCATCATGTCTTGCACCGCCGTATAGTCCCAATTGTCTCCCGGCGTCGTTTGGTAGTACCACTTCATGGCACCGGTATCGGCGTCGAGAGCCACAATCGACGCAAGGAACAAATTATCGCCACCACCCGGGGAACGTATCGCGCGAGTCCACGGCGTACCGTTGCCGACACCGAGGTAGATTGAATCGAAATATGGATCGTAAACAATTGAATTCCATACCGTTCCTCCACCCCCAATCTTCCACCATTCGCCACCTTTCCAAGTCTCTGCCGCCGTCGCCATTTCCGGATGCTCGAATGGCAATGACGGATCACCCGGCACCGTGAAAAAACGCCAGACCTGATCACCGGTGTTCGCGTCATAGGCGGTGACGTAACCGCGGACGCCATATTCCGCACCGCCATTACCTATATAGACTTTACCGGCGGCAACCCGCGGCGCGCCCGTAATGGTGTAATTCCGTGAACGATCGATGATCGTGTCGACCTCCCACACGAGGGAGCCCGATACCGTGTCAAGGGCGATAAGTCGGCCATCCAGCGTCGCGAGATACACGCGCCCCATGTAAACGGCGAGACCTCGACTGATGATGCCGCAACAAGCATCACGCGCTGTTTTACCGGGGACTTCGGGATCGTATCGCCAAATTTCGTCACCGTTTCTCGCGTCTACCGCAAACGCCACATTCCAGGTACTGGTGAAGTACATGACGCCGTCAACGACCAACGGTGTCGCTTCCACCGCATGAACCGTATCCAGATCCTTGGTCCAGACAATGCCAAGCTCATTGACCGTCTCTTGATTTATTTGCGTCAAACTGGAAAAACGCTGTTCCTCAAACCCATGGCCGTACGTCAGCCAGGAGCCGGGCTCGTCACGGGCCGCGTTGCGGATTCTCTCGTCATCGATCATTCCGAACTGAAGCGTTGAAATCTCCGGCATGTCGAGCGTCTTAGTTGCAACATCGGCATCCCAGTTGAACCAGACCGCAGCCAAAATCGCCACTGCACCTGCCCCCGCGACGATGGCAACGCTTGTACGGCCTCGTTGATTGATCGACATTACGCTTTCCACCGCGCCCCACCCAGGTCACGACAATACCAGACCCGCACCGCGACAGCCGAGTTCAATGGAAAACTGGCTTGACGGACGTCAACGGTCCCACGCAGACTCCGAACGGTATCCAACCTCACGGAAGATGTTCATGACCACAGACCTAGCCATTCCTCTCGATCAACGATTCGAATTCGCGTCTGCCGATTGGATTCGCGAAGCCAACCAGTTCCTCGCAAAAAAACGCGAAACCATCAATCACTTTACCCAACCGGTTACGTTGTCCGTGGCGTTGGATCAAGCCCCCACGCATGTCAATTCGTCTGACAAGTTTGGCTATACGATCACCCTCGACGGTTCAGAGGAAATGGTGGTCAACCGACCCGATGAGACCGCTGATTTCTTTCAGCGTTGCATCTACGACGAAGCGATCCCAAGCGCTACGATTATTCACGCGGATAATGAAGACTCCGCTGTTTCTCGACAACGCGAGCACGAGCACCTGTTCGGCAATAACCATGGGTATTACGTCAACGCCTTTCCAGCGAACTCAGACGTGTCTGCGCTACTCCTAGCGTTGCACGATCACATGGCAACAAGAACAGTGAACAACCCAGCAATCGTCCATCGAGCTCATAGTCTGGGCCTCGAGACCAACTTGCTCGAGCTCGATACCGATGGCTACACCGTGCTACCGGCTGCATTTAGCCAAGCGTTTGCGGACGAACTGCGTGACGAGACACATAGAAACCATGAGGGTCGGCCAGACGGTGCCAGCTTCCGTGCCACCATGTTGTTGCAACGCGGTGCGATCTGGGAACAAGCCGCACTTCATCCTTGGGTCCTGACGCTTGCCGAGTACCTTCTCGGT
>JAKUTI010000018.1 GCA_022448765.1 Pseudomonadales bacterium | reverse complement strand
ATGACTTCAGGAAGCCCATCGATAGTGCCGGCCAAACGCCGAAATCGCTGTCTGTGCCACAATTAGCGAATAGGTTTCGTTGACGGCGGAAGCCCTTCTCGCCCGAAGTTCGATTACCGTCTACTCATCCCTGCTTGAGCAAGGTGCATACCACCGTCCATGATGATCGTCTCGCCTGTCACCACGTCGGCCCCGCATACGAAGTACAAGATACCTTCCGCAATCATGTCTGGAGTGCAGGCAACTTGAAGCGGTGAGCTTGCTTCAATATTCGCCTTGGCCGCTTGGTACGCATCACTGCCTAAGCCCTGTTCAAGCCAATCGCCTTGGATAAAACCGGGACAAATGCAGTTGACCCGTATCGCGGGGCCTAGCGCTCTAGCCAGCGACAATGTCATGGTAATGAGTGCGCCTTTTGAAGCCGCGTAGGCAACAGAACTCCCCACCCCCATCACGCCCGCAACGGAAGAAACGTTGACGATGCTTCCCTGACCGCTGGTCCGCATGGATTCGGCGACTGCCCGCGTCATCTGGTAAGCGCCGACCGTATTGACGGCGTATATATCCAGAAAATCCTGCTTATTGAGGCCGTCCAGATTGCTATGGGCATTGAACTTAGTGGTCCCCGCGTTGTTGATAAGTGCATCGATTCTTCCCCATTTTTCGAGAGCTGCATTGGCCAGTGCACGGCACTGGTCATCGTCAGCAACGTCGGCTTTTTGAACAATCGTTTCAACGCCATATTCTTCGCAAGCTATTTGCGTTGCACGGGCCCCTTCTTCGTTATGCGCATAATTAATGACAACGTGACAGCCTTTCTCAGCGAGTTGCCGTGCACATGCCGCCCCCACGCCCGAGGACGAGCCTGTCACAACCGCCACCGCATCTTGTACATCCACGAAACTCCCTCCTGCAAAGTGTCGAACTCTCCCTTAACTATAGCTCGACTCGTCGCACAAACCCCTTCCTTAATTGCAGTGGCATCTTCGATAACCGTTCCCGAGCATTGGCCAAATCGAGCATGCTAGGATCGACAGGTCTATCCGATAGCGCTGAGAGGGGAAACGTGAAAAACCTCTGGTTTCATTTGATGCCATACAAAGATTTTCCCGATGATTGTAGAGACACCCATCCATCCGTCTGGGTCGACATCAACTCTAAGCTACTTGACGCAAAGCGGGTTCATCAACACCACAACGAGCACCTCCTCGATCAGGAGAATTGAGCCCTTGAAGTCAATCGAAGCCATTCTTTGGGACTTTGGGGGCGTTTTCACGACCAGCCCCTTTGAAGCATTTAACCGATTTGAAGACGCCCACGACCTACCCAAAGACATTATTCGGCAAGTCAATTCGACCAACCCCACCACCAATGCCTGGGCACAATTTGAATCGAACACCATTACGGTCGAACAGTTCGATCAACTCTTTGAACAAGAAAGTGAAGCGCTGGGACACCGCATCCGGGGCATGCGCGTGCTTGAGCTTCTTTCCGGGGATTTACGACCTCGTATGGTAAGCGTTTTAAGACAGTGCAAGGAACACTTCAAAGTCGGTTGCATCACGAACAACATGAAGTCGGGGGAAGGCCCGAGCATGGCCAAAGACGAAGCCAAAGCCGCCGCATCGCAATCGGTCATGGCGTTATTTGACGTCATCGTCGAATCCAGCGTTGAAGGTGTTCGGAAGCCCAACCCTCGTATTTACGAAATCGCCTGTAACCGGATGGGCGTGGCACCCCACGGGTGTGTTTTTCTGGACGATCTAGGTATTAATTTGAAACCAGCAAAGGCACTCGGGATGACCACCATCAAAGTCGTCGAAGAAGACCAAGCCATCATCGATCTAGAACAAGCGACCGGAATTCGTTTCTAGTTCGAATCCTGGAACGCCAAGACGTCAGCGTAATCTGGAATCGAGCTTGCCGCCCCCTCTTGGGTTACGGCCAACGCGCCCGCGGCAGAGCCCAACAGCAGCGCCTTCGTATACTCCTCTCCTGATAAAAGCCCAGCCATTAAGTAGCCGACAAACGCGTCACCTGCCGCGGTTTCATCGACGGCGTTAACTGTGTAGGCGGCAAGTTTGTCGCGATGATCCCCGATCCCATGCCGTAATCCCTCTCGCCCAAGGGTTAATACGACATGTGCCGCTGGATACCGATCACACAATGCGTCAAGCGCAGTATCAGGATCAGGTTGTTGCGCCAACGCAGCGGCTTCGACCTCATTGACAATCAGTAACCCGACATCGTCGAGGCAATAGTTCTCTTCGCGGCCATCGACGGGCGCTACATTGAACGCGACGTTGACACCGCGATCACCAGCCTCCTCGAGTATTGCCTCGATGTCGTTAATTTCGTTTTGCAGTAATAACCAGTCGCCGGACTGCATCAACGCGAAAGCAATGTCGCGATCGAGCGCTTGAATCGACCGATTGGCGCCGCCACTGATCACAATAGAATTCTGTCCTACCGAATCTACTTGGATAACCGCGTGCCCAGACCGCGTCTCAATCTGTCGTATATCGCCCACCGCGACTCCCGCGTCAGCAAGTATCTCTTTCAGCCAATTCCCGTCCTCGCCAACACAACCAATATGGTGGACCGTAGCGCCCGCTTTAGACGCTGCCAGCGATTGATTTAGCCCTTTGCCGCCCGGAAAGACTGCGTGGTTTCGACTGGCAACCGTTTCTCCCGCCGTCGCGATCGTATCGACGGAATAGACGTTGTCGACACAAAGTGAACCCAGGTTGATCAATTTGGGCACTAGGAATTTGGCCTTCTACCTATTCGCTATCACGAGTGCTTAGAACTTCCGTGTTGGAACTGAAAGCGCAGACCTAACCGCCTTCGATTCGATGCATGAAAAATACTTCGCTCGATGGTTCGATCGTTTCCAACCATGCGTCTTGGTAGATTTGTCCGTTAATCGCAACGGCCGTTTTCGCCAGCACGTCCTCAATCCCAGGCCAGCGCTTTTCTAACTCGCGCACCAACGCACGGTAACTGTCGCAATCCACCTCGGTCTCGCGCACGCCCTCAGTATTCGGCATGAGGTGATCAGGGAATACGACCTTAATCATGGATGGTCAAGCGTGAGGGGGGCAAAAGACGTCGCCCCCCCTTCACGTGTATCAGCCTTTTTGCGAATCAATCGCCTCGAGTAATCGTGGAGGCGACATAGGCAGTTCCGACACACGAAAACCTAGCGCATCGCGCACAGCATTCGATGTGGCAGCCAACGGTGCCGTAATCGGAGTCTCACCCACACCACGAACACCGTACGGGTGTGTCGGATTCGGGACCTCAACGATTTGCGTATCGATCATTGGCAGGTCGGAAGCGACCGGAACGCGATAGTCAAGAAATCCTGCGTTTTCCATCACACCATTATCATCGTAGATGTACTCTTCGTTGAGTGCCCAGCCTAGTCCTTGAACGGCTCCGCCTTGCATCTGCCCTTCAACGTACGCCGGATGAATAGCACGACCAGCATCTTGAATCGCGGTGTATGCCTTCACGTCGACCTTACCGGTTTCCCGGTCCACTGCCACATCGGTCCAGTTAACCGAAAACCCGGCACCGGCACCTTGCGCATTTACACTGGCTCGCCCAAGTATCGGGCCACCCGTTCGACCCCAGGCCTTGGCTATGTCAGCAAGCGATAGTGGATCAACGTCGGCATTAACGCCCGGCTTCGGTACGGCTTGTCCGTCGTCCCAATCGACCTGGTCGGCATCAATGTCCCAGGTCATTGCGGCCCGTTCCTTGCATTGGGCGATGATGTCTTCACAAGCCTCAACAACGGCCATCCCGGTAGCGAACGTCGTCCGACTGCCACCCGTCATGTTGCAATAACCCGTGCTTTCCGTGTCAGCCACATGCGCCGTGATTCTCTCGTAGGGAATACCCAACGTCTCCGCCGCCATGAGACACATCGAAGCGCGGGATCCACCGATGTCGGGGCTACCCTCGTTGATGGTCACGGTCCCGTCTTCTCGGATCAAGACTTCAGCACTGGACTGCATCCCAATATTGAACCAAAAACCACAGGCAACGCCACGACCATGACCCTCGGGTACCGGCGCTGTGTAATTCGGGTGGGCTTTCGCCGCCTCAAGGCAAGCTTTCAGCCCAATCACAGGAAACTTAGGACCGTACGGGGCTTGAGTACCTTCATCCGCAGCGTTCTTGAGCCGCAAATCAATCGGGTCCATGCCAAGTTCGCGAGCCAGATCGTCGATTGCCGATTCCATCGCATGCATGGACTGAGGCGCTCCCGGCGCTCGATACGCGGCAACTTTAGGTTTGTTCACCAACACATCGAGACCTTCGATACTGAAGTTCTCAAGGTCATACGGAGCCAACACGGACATACAGCCTGGGCCCACCGGCGCACCAGGAAACGCGCCGGCCTCATAGGCAAGCCAGGCGGTCGCCGCGGTGATGGTGCCATCTTTCTTGGCACCAACTTTGGCCTTACACCACGTCGCCGACGTCGGACCCGTGGCACGAAAAACCTCTTCCCGATTCATGACCATCCGAACGGGACGGTTGGAAAGTTCAGATAATTTCACCGCGAGTGGTTCAAGGTAAACGCTTAACTTGCCGCCAAAACCACCCCCGATTTCTGAAGCGATAACTTTCACTTTGCTAATGCTTGTGCCTAGTATCGCCGCCGTTTGTGTTCGAACATCAAAATGTCCTTGGGTAGAACACCAGACGGTAATCTTGCCCTCTTCGTTAATAGTCGCCGTACAAGCGTGCGGCTCGATATAGCCTTGGTGGGCCATCGGCACGCGGTACTCGCCTTCCACAACGACGTCAGCTTCGGCAAACCCCTGCTCGGCATCGCCGCGCTCAAACTTGGTAATTGCCGCGATGTTGCTTGCAGGTTGCGAAGCATCACCGTTGGTATGCATTTCTTCGTCGACCAGGGCGGCGCCATCTGCAATTGCCTGATCGATCGAAAGCACCGGCTGGAGTACGTCGTAATCGACTTTGATCGCATCCAGCGCTTGTTCCGCTAATAGCGGCGTTGTCGCCGCGACCGCGGCAACGGCATGACCGTGGTAGAGCACTTTGTCGCGAGCAATGACGTTGCGACCCAAATCGTCGGTCTGCTCGGCAAAATCACCACCGGACACGGCAGCTAGGACGCCTTCCATCGCGAGTGCACCCGACACATCCACACTCTTCACGCGCGCATGTGCGTATGGGCTCCGTAACACCTTGCCATGGATCATGCCTGGCAAGTGTAGGTCGGCACCAAAATTGGCGCGTCCCGTGACTTTTTCCACACCGTCAGGACGTACTGGTCGAGTCCCAATTGCTTTTAGATCGTGAGCTTCAGCCATCTTGTATCTCCTAAGCTTCGTGCGCTAATTCGGTCGCGGCGTCCTGGACGGCGCGAATGATCTTGTCGTAGCCCGTGCAACGACAGAGGTTGCCCGCTAGCCAATATCGAATGGTCGTTTCGTCTGGATCGGGATCCCGCTCCAAAAGAGCTTTTGCCGCCACGATAAACCCGGGCGTACAAATACCGCACTGCAATGCCGCATGCTCCAAAAACTTCTGCTGCAACACGTGCAGGCCATCTGGATTGGCGACGCCCTCGATGGTCCCAACCTCTTTGCCTTCGGCTTCTGGAGCAAGGACCAAACAGGAACAGACTAGACGACCATCCAGCGTGACTGTGCAAGCACCGCAGTCGCCCGTCGAGCAACCTTCTTTGGTTCCGGTCAATCCAAGCTCGTCGCGCAGCACGTCGAGAAGCGACTGATGGGGCTCGCAAAGAACTTCTTCGGGTTGTCCATTTACGCTGGTGGTTATGTGTAATTTACTCATCTCATTCCCCTACTAACTGGAAGCACGGTCGCGTGCGATACCGCCAGCACGCTTACAAAGGACACCCACAACTTTCTTGCGGTATTCAACCGTCCCCCGCTTATCGGTGATCGGCGATGCCGCATCGGAACACGCAGCCGCCGCAGCGTTAAGTGCGTCATCATCAACTTTCGTACCAACCAATGCTGAGGCCGCTGCTTCAACCAAAAGTACCGTCGGAGCAACCGCTCCAATCGCAACCCTAGCAGCCGTGCAAGTTCCCCCGGCGTCGAGCGTCAGCGCAACGCCAGCCCCGGCCACGGCAATGTCCATTTCCGTGCGTGGAATGAACCGCAAGTACGCGTCAGCGGAATTGTTTCCGGGACGCGGAATCTTGAGCCCGACAAGAAATTCGTTCGATTCCAAACAATTTTGTCCAACACCCGTCACAAAATCTCCCACGTCGACCTCTCGTGAGCCGCCGGGCGAAGCGATCACGCAAACGGCCGATACCGCCACGAGCGCAGGAATCGTGTCGCCAGCTGGGGACGAGTTACAAAGGTTGCCTCCGATGGTGGCGCGCCCTTGGATCTGCGTTGATCCAATGAGATCTGCGGCCTCGATAAGCCCGGGCAAAAGCCCTTTCAGTTCATCGTTCTCGTTGAGCGCTGCGGAGGGTATCGCAGCACCGATAAAGATCTCGTCCGCACCAATCGATAACTCGTTGGTTTCCGCTAGGTGTTTTATATCCACTAGCGTACGTGGTTCTTTGTCGATGGACCGCATCTGCACCAACACATCGGTACCCCCAGCAAGTATCTGGGTGCGCTGTCCATCGTTTGCCTGAGACTCAAGCACCGACAGAGCTTCTTCAACGCTCGTCGGCGCCGCGTAGGCGTAATCTCCCATACATCTCCCCGTACTTGCTCGCTGGAATAGCCACTATGTATATCATGAAGAGCTGCGACAATCACAGCCTAAGCTACAATCTCCAAGACTTTATATAGATCAGTAGGAATTGACTTGAACTTCGATCGGACCAGCTTCAGACACCATATCGAATCCCTCCGTGGAGAATGGGAACGAGCGCTCAATGAACATGGGTTCGACGCCGCGCTCGTGCCTGCAGGAACGAATTCGTATTACTTCGCAGACGATCAAAGTCCTCCGTTCCGACCAAACCCCCACTTTGCCCGGTGGGTACCCGAGCCCCTGACGGAAAATGCGGTCTTGCTGGTCCGTCCCGCTATGACACCAAAATTGTTTTTCTATCAACCGGAAGACTTTTGGTACGTGCCGCCCACGGTCCCCGATTGGGCCAACGATGCCTTCGACGTAGCCGTATACCAAGAAGCGGAGCATCAAATTAAAGATATCGTCGAGGCAACGCGGTCCTTGGCCAACGTCGCTTACGTTGGACCAGATACGGAGCTCGCGAGCAATCTCGCGCTCACGACAAAGGACGTCACACCGCTCGTCGATCAACTCGATTACGGTCGCTCGTTTAAAACAGCATTTGAAATTACCAACATGAAGGGTGCGACCGAAATCGGCGTACGCGGACATCTCGCCGCGCATCGAGCCTTCTTGTCCGGAGCCAGCGAATTTGACATTCACATGGCCTACCTTGACGCAAGCAAGCAAACCGAAAGTGACCTTCCCTACCCCAACATCATCGCGCTAAACGAACATGCAGGAACTCTGCATTACCAGCATTACGATCGGTTGACGCCGAAAAACGTACATAGCTTTTTGATCGACGCCGGCGGCAAATTTAACGGGTATCACAGCGATATTACGAGAAGCTACAGCGCGGTCCCTGGAGATGATTTCGACAGTCTCATTCAGGCACTCGACGAAAAACAACAAGGCCTGATCAACGGTATCGGGCTCGGGCTCAGCTATCTCGATCTTCATGAACGTATGCATCACGATATCGCCGAGCTCTTGGTTGCGTTTGGATTCGTGACTTGTTCGGCAGAAGCGGCGTTTGATCAACGGTTAACGGACGCTTTTTTCCCGCACGGTCTCGGTCATCTCCTCGGGTTGCAAACGCACGACGTGGGCGGCCGATTGACCGCGGGTCAAGCCAACAACAGTAAACCTTCAGATCGCTTTCCTACCTTGCGCTTGACCCGGCAAATCGAGGCCAACCAAATCTTCACGGTCGAACCCGGGATCTATTTCATCCCGATGCTCATTGACAGCGTCAAGAATCCCGCCGATATCGATCGAGACCGCGTTCAAGCATTTGTGCCATTCGGCGGCATTCGAATAGAAGACAACGTATTGGCAACTGAGAACGGTCACGAAAATCTAACGCGGCCCGCATTCGAAAAAGCACTAGCCCAATGAAACACGTTACGAGGCATCCCAGTTCATAGCGTATGACAGTCGCCAACGACATTGCAGTACGAAGGGCCACTCAATCGGATCTCGACATCTTGATTGATTTCCAGATCGCGATGGCCGCCGAAAGCGAAGACAAAGGTCTAGACAACAACAGGTTGCGGCGGGGGATTGAAAGCGCTCTTTCATCGGACGAACTAGCGCTTTATTTCGTCGCCGAAATTGCGGGCGAACCGGTGGGAACGCTCATGCTCACATGGGAATGGAGTGATTGGCGTAACGGACGATTTTGGTGGATCCAGAGTGTCTACGTTGCGTCGTCACGACGTCGGCTCGGCGTCTATACCGCGATGCATCAACACGTTCTCAAGCTCGCATCGGCAGATCCGACAGCAGTGGGGATCCGACTGTACGTCGAAAAGGATAATGATGGCGCACAAGCAACCTATCGCGAGCTCGGCATGGTAGAAACCGATTACCGCCTGTTCGAAACGGAATTCGACAGGGAATTGAGCCCTAATTCGTCTTGACCGACGTCGTGGACCGCCCGTCCGATTCAATTTTTCGTCGATCTCGAATCACCAATTGACGCCATTTAAACATCAAGCGTTCCAGCTGAAGCGGGCGATTCAATCCCGTATTGGACAACGCCATGCGCCGCGTCTCGATCAAGTCGCCAAAGAAATCCACGCCTTCCCTTCCGACCCGGTCTTCAACGACCAACCTGTGTAGAAATCGTGCCCACCGAGCGAGAACGTCGACAAGATCCTCGTTGCGCAGGTTATCAACCGCGTCACTCACGCCATTTTGTCCATCCCTCGCACTTTTGAGCGTGGGCCAAAGCGATTTTCTCTCCGCCTGTATGGCTTCGAGAATGTGGAAAGGCGCGCCCGCGTATTCAATCAATAGCGGTTCGATCTCGTCAGCACTCGCGCCTTGTTCCACAAGCCAACTCACCACAATTTCCCGGGTCGCTCGTTGAACGGAAACGCGTTGGCAGCGACTAATGACCGTCGGCAACATGGCGTCTCTTGCATCGGTTACCAGTATCAGATGGCTACCGGGCGGCGGCTCCTCAAGGATTTTCAACAGCGCATTTCCCGCGCTTGGATTCATTTGTTGAGCATCATCCACCACGGCCACTTTCAGCGACCCCGCCTGAGCGGTTTGTTGCATAAAGTCGATAAGGCTTCGAATCTGATCAACCTTGATGGTCCCTTTTTCTCCTTCGATCCAACGAAAATCCGGGTGCGCAACGGTACGCGGGTCGCCACCACGATCTATTAGCGTCAGCGCGATTTGGCCAGCGAGCTGCGCTTCGCCCCATCCGCCAGGACCATCGATCAGCAGGGCGTGTGGTAGCCGATCGCCAGCGCTCAGCGAACCCACGTGGTCGAAAACTTGCTGCGTCCATGGGGCGAGCCCGGTCAACGCTACGTCTCCAAGAAATCAGTGATAGCGCTCACAAGCCGTAATCGAACTGCTTCTATCGATTGCGTCGCGTCAATCAGGACCATCCGTTCCTCACTTTCCGCAATCGCGAGATAACGGGCCCGTACCCTCGCGAAGAACTCACTATCTTCAGTTTCAAATCGATCGGGTTGGCGGTTAGCGATTCTCGCAAGTGCCTGATCGACCGGCGCATCCAGATAAATAGTTAGATCGGGCCAAAGCGATCCCTGCGCAAACTCCGCCAGGCGTTCCAACGTCTCTAGAGCAACACCACGACCGCCACCTTGATACGCGTACGTCGCGTCGGTATATCGGTCACAAAGAACCCATCGTCCGACGTTCAATGCGGGTTGAATCACGGTTGATACGTGTTGAGATCGCGCCGCAAATATCAGCAGAGATTCCGTTATAGGATCCATCGATTCATCACGCGTTTCGAGTAGAACCTTTCTTACGTCTTCAGCGAGCGGCGTTCCGCCCGGTTCTCGCGTTACCAGAGCGTCGATTCCCTTTTGCTCTAACAATTCCCTAAGAAATTCGATGTTTGTGGTTTTACCAACGCCTTCGATCCCTTCCAACGTGATAAATCGACCCCGAGTCATCGCTCGCCTCGCAACTGATATCGTCGAACCGCTTGCAAATGTGCATCAAGAGTGTCGGAAAACTGAGATGACCCGTCGCCTCTTCCCACGAAGTATAGGGCTGTACCCGAATCCGGCTGTGTGGCGGCATGCAACGCCGTCAGGCCCGCTGCACTGATAGGAGTCGGTGGCAAACCGCCTCGAGTGTAGGTGTTGTAGGGACCATCCTTCCTTAGGTGAGCACGCGTCAGGTTGCCATCGAACGTTCGGCCTAAGCCGTAGATAACGGCAGGATCCGTTTGCAATCGCATACCCTGCCGCAATCGACGACTAAAGACGCCACTAATCTTTCGTCGGTCACCCTCCATTCCCGATTCTTTTTCAATAATAGATGCCAAGATCAAAACCTCGTACGGACTCTTTAAGGGAAGGTCAGCGTCGCGTTTCTCCCACGCATTATCTAGCTGAAGACGCATCCGCTCCCATGCGCGAACAAGAACTTCGGACGCTCGATCACCACGCCTATAATGATAGGTGTCTGGAAAGAATTGACCCTCACCATGAGCGTCCGCCAGTTCAAGCACCGCAAGAACATTAACCACCGTGGCGTCGCCCAGGTCAAACCAGAGACCATCGGCATGGAGAAGGTTATTTCGAGTGACCGAAAAGGTCTCGCCTTCAGTAATCTGAATCGAATGTACCAAGATGTCGCCCGACGCGAGCCGATCGAGGACTCGATCCGGGGACTGGTTCGATTCGAAACGGTATTCGCCCGCTTTTACGGAACCAGTTAACCCACGCATGCGAGCTCGTAATGTCAGCCAGCGAGCACTATCCACAATTCCGTTGGCGCTCAAGCGTTGGCCTATCGCAGAAAAACTCTCGCCTCTTTCGATCACAATGGTTGCGGGGGAATCAAGTTCTGCCGGCCGGCCGGCCCAGTTTTCCAAGAACCATAACCCGCCCAGAACTGCCGCAAAAACGGTCAAGATTACGGCTATTGTTCGCGGCAACATTTCGCTCCGGTTTCTTTACGCGCGATGGCGATCGTGCCACTTTGCGGCGGCCGAGGGGAGACACACAACACGAAATCAGCGAATTTTCTTACACTAAACCCGCGAGAAGATGAGCGTTCCGTTAGTCCCACCAAACCCAAACGAATTGGAAAGCGCCGCATCAATGGTCATATCACGCGCAGTGTGGGGAACGTAGTCGAGATCGCAGCCGTCACCGGGGTGATCGAGGTTAATCGTGGGCGGAGCAACTTGGTGACGTATGGCGAGCGCGCAGACAGCGCCTTCGACGGCCCCAGCCGCGCCCAAAAGATGTCCAACCATGGATTTGGTCGAACTCACCGTCACTTGAGTATCGGAACCAAACACTGTCTTGATGGACTGCGTTTCGGCTACGTCGCCCTGGGGCGTCGACGTCCCATGCGCATTAATGTATTGGATGCGCTCGGCATCCATGTTGGCATCCGCTAACGCGTTTTTCATCGACGCCACAGCCCCACGACCGTCATCCGGCGGGCTCGTGATGTGATGCGCATCGGCACTCATGCCAAATCCGCTCAATTCGCAATAGATTTCTGCTCCCCGGGCCTTCGCCTGTTCATACTCCTCCAGAACCATCACGCCGGCCCCATCGCCCAGGAGAAAACCGTCGCGGTCCCTATCCCAAGGCCGACTCGCGCGTTCGGGATCTTCATTTCGGCTGCTCAACGCTTTCATCGACGTGAATCCCGCAATGGTCACCGGGGACGTCGCCCATTCCGCGCCACCCACCACCATCACATCAGCATCACCATGTTGGATCATGCGTGCCCCAATCCCGATGTTGTGCGTCCCGGTCGTGCACGCAGTGACGATGGCGATATTTGGTCCCTGAAACCCATATCGAATCGATAAGCTGCCAGAAATCATGTTGATCACGCTTGCGGGCACAAAGAAAGGCGATACCCGCCGTGGACCGCTCTTCAGCAGTGTCGAGTGGGTATCTTCAATGGTGTTGATTCCGCCGATACCGGAACCGATCGCGACGCCAATGCGATCACGCTCCTCCATGTCTGCAATGCCCGCGTCATCTATCGCCTGAATCCCAGCAGCAATTCCCAGTTGGATGAATAGGTCGATTCGTCTGGCTTCCTTCCGATCAAGGTAAGGTTCGACGTCAAAATTCTTGATGTTCGCCCCGATCTTGACGGCGAAGTCCGACGTGTCGAAATGTTCGATCAGATTGCCACCACTACGCCCAGCCAGCGCGTTCGTCCATGTCTCGTCGACCGTATTTCCGATCGGCGTTATCAAGCCCATCCCGGTGATGACAACCCGGCGTCTACTCATGGATTCGATTCCCTGTGCACGCTCATGCTAGTCCAGGTTACAGGGAAAAGAGCCGCATAACCTTACGCGGCTCCCAAAGGATCGTCGCGATCCGATCTATTGATGCGCAACGATGTAGTCGATCGCTTCTTTTACGGTGGTGATATTTTCAGCCTCTTCGTCAGGAATTTCAGTTTCAAACTCCTCTTCTAGAGCCATCACAAGTTCAACCGTATCCAAGGAATCGGCACCCAGATCATCGACAAACGATGCGTCGGCCTTAACCTCTTCTTCTTTGACGCCCAATTGCTCACAGATAAGTTTCTTAACGCGCTCTTCGACAGTGCTCATGTATTGCTAGACTCCCTATTGGAATACAAGGGTGCGGGGCGGCCGTATTCTAGTGAATCTTCTCTCGTTTTTCACGCGCGAACGAACGCCGATCAGGCTGAGTAGAGCCCGCCATTCACGTGCAGCGTTTCACCGGTGACGTAGCCAGCATCATCGCTAACTAAGAACGACACTGCCGATGCCACGTCTTCTGGGGAACCGATCCGGCGGAGCGCAATCGTCGCGCTCAGTTCGTCCGTTTGCGCTTCGCTCAACTGAGCAGTCATATCGGTATCAATAAACCCGGGGGCAATGCAGTTCACCGTGATACTCCTCGACCCTACTTCCTGCGCCAATGCCCGAGTGAACCCTTCAATTCCTGCTTTGGACGCAGCGTAGTTCGTTTGCCCAGCATTCCCCATCCGACCTACCACCGAACCGACATTAACGATTCGACCCCAACGAGCTTTGATCATTGAACGTAGTAACGACTTGCACAGACGAAAGGTGCCGGAGAGATTGGTATCGATTACATCACTCCATTCGTCATCGCTCATGCGCACGAGCAGGTTGTCGCGAGTTATGCCCGCGTTGTTGACGAGGACAGAGACATCGCCGTAACTACTGGAAATCCGTTCCAACGCAGCGTCAACCGACGCGAGATCTTCGATACGCATCGTCACGCCACCACCGCGATCGCCAAGGTAACGTTCGATTGTTTCAATTCCCGCATCGGTCGTTGAAGTGCCCACCACAAAGAATCCATCTTTAGTGAGGCGCTCAGCGATGCTTTTTCCGATCCCGCGACTCGCCCCTGTCACAAGCGCTGTGCGATCGGCACTCACTCGGTTTCCCCAAGTGCATTCGACAATTCGTCAACACCTCCGATGCTAAACGCGCGAGCAGTCCGATCGATTCGCCGGAGCAGACCGGACAGCACCTTACCGGGGCCGCACTCCACGATTGTGGTCGCCCCAGCGGAGAGCATGGCTGATACGCATTCGCTCCAACGAACCGGCGCCGACAGTTGACGCACAAGACAATTTCGAACACCCGAGGGATCCACGGCCAAACTCGCGTCGACGTTATGGATCACGGGGACATTGGGCATTTTTATCTCGACCTCGTCGAGCAAGTTCTTTAACTCTTCAGCCGCCGGCGCCATTAAGTCGCAGTGAAACGGACCACTCACGTTAAGTCTGACCGATCGCCGCGCACCCGATTCCGAACACTTTGCCGTAGCTTCGTCTATCGCGGACGACTCGCCAGAAATGACCACCTGGCCAGGCGCATTCATATTGGCTGGCGATACGATCCCGTTGATCTCACGACAAATCGATAACACGAGTTCGTCATCCAGACCCAATATCGCAGCCATTGCACCTTCACCTCTGGGGACGGCGCTCTCCATAAGTTTCCCTCGCTCGTGCACCAGCTTTACGGCATCGCTGAAGTCGAGCGAGCCCGCAGCGGTAAACGCGGAGTACTCACCTAAGCTATGACCCGCCATGATGGCCGGGGCAACACCCCCACGTGCTATCCAAATTTCATAG
Organism: Pseudomonadales bacterium; assembly: GCA_022448765.1. GTDB lineage: Bacteria > Pseudomonadota > Gammaproteobacteria > Pseudomonadales > Azotimanducaceae > UBA11889. The sequence goes on along the minus strand of JAKUTI010000018.1, from coordinate 5,727 downwards.
AGTGCGACTGACGTCGACAGCAACGCCGGTTGAGTTATGGAAGTTTGACTCAATCGTTCCTCAGGGCCATTCCTAATCACGTCGCCAAGGTCAAAACCGAGGACTTCTGACGCAACGGCGAGACGGTCATCCAAGATGGGCTCGGCGAAACGAAGTTCGTCTAACATGCCGACCTGCTGCGCTCCTTGCCCGGGAAAAACGAATCCAACTTCCAATGTGGTTCCCCTCTTTTTACCTACGAAAAAACGTACTCACGTTCGCGCGATCGACTCGGGACCAACCTATTGTTCAATTGTGCCCACAAAGCGGATCCGTTGTCGCAGGCCAAGCTTTACTGATGCACGCCGTAACCTGGCGTATAGGGGCACCAATACGCCCATGGGATTGCAAAAGCGGATGGAGCCGCGCGGGCGTGAAAAAGCCCCTTACGCGGGCTACCACCTTTCGGATCGGTGACTAATCTCACAACCAATAGTCTTCACAATGCCCACATCCCGCCAATCGGGAATCTCAGTCTTTGACATCGACCACTTTGCGGCCTCGATAAAATCCGTCCGAAGTCACGTGGTGGCGTCGGTGTGTCTCACCCGTGGTCGAATCTACTGAGAGTGCCGCTGGTTTAAGTGCATCGTGTGACCGGCGCTTGCCGCGTCTTGCACGCGTCACTTTGTTTTTTTGAACTGCCATCAACACTCCTCTCTTTTCAAGTTCTTGAGGGCACGCAAACCGGCGAATGGGCGAACGGCTTCGTCCCCATCAACCTTCGTTCCGGCCATAAGCGCTCGGGGCGCGTTCGGACAGTCTACCTCAGTTGGGCATACCCGGGCTGGAATGCTCATGATTAAGTCGTCTTCGACAATTGTAGCGATTGGTATGGGCCCCGCGTCGATCACCATGACGTCCAACGCTGGCATCAGTTCTTCCATGGTTCCCTCGGACGTCGTGAGCCTGATGTCGAGATCCGCGACGATTTCTTGATCCACTTCCTCAAGACAGCGGTGGCATTCGAGGGTTGCGTCTACACGCGCACCGCCGCTCACCCTAACCAACCCATTACCATCCAGTTCGAAGGTTAGGTCGACTCCAACGTCGGTGTCGGGGCGACCAATTAGCGGTGCTAATCGCTTAAACGCGGAAACGGGGATTAGACCAACCCAGCTGCCTGAACGGCCCGCTGCGTCTTGCGGATCAATCGAAGCTATTCCGTCAGGCACCGTCATAGGGCGCGGGATAATAATTAGCTGTCGAATATCTGTCAAAGAATCCCTTCAAGCCTCGACGAGAGCCCGCGCGCGCGCCTAAACTTGGCGATGGAACTCGTTTTGGGCTCATCCTCCCCCTATCGTCAGGCCCAACTAAAGACCCTGGGGTACGCCTTCAACACCGAAGCTCCGAACATCGATGAAGCGGCACAACGAAGCGAAGCACCGTTGGAGCTAGTCACTCGCTTGGCAGGAGAAAAAGCTCGCCTGACCGCCCAGCGTAATCCATCAGCGGTTGTGATTGGAGCGGATCAAGTCGCCGTCGTCGGCACATCAATATTGGGCAAACCGCTGACGGTGGCACGAGCAATCGAACAGTTGAGTAGACTTTCAGGTGAGCGCGTCGATTTCCTGAGTGCGATCTGCGTGATTGAGCCAATCGGAAGGACCCATTCGCACGTCGAAAAAACCAAAGTGTCGTTTAGAGATCTTGAAACTGAGACGATCGAGCAGTATGTCTCGTTGGACCAACCGCTAGATTGCGCGGGAGGATTTCGATCGGAAGGCCTAGGCGTTCATTTGGTCGAACACGTTGAAAGCGCCGATCCGAGCGCCATCATCGGGCTCCCTTTGATCGCTCTGTCGAAGATATTGCGCACTGTCGGCATTGACCCGCTGCGCAACTAATCAGCGTCTCCGAGTAAACGAATCCATGTCTCTAGATACGATCCGTCAGGGTCGGCCTCGAAACGACGACCGTCGGGCACCTTGAGACTGCTCGAATGCAGCATCATCCGCGTGGCATTTGGCCCATCTCGCTGGTATTTGTTGTCCCCCAACACGGCGTGGCCTTCAGCGGCCGCATGTACCCGAATCTGGTGCGTGCGACCCGTGTGTGGGTATACCCATAACCGTGTCGCGTTCGTGCCTCGCTGTTGAACTTCAAAATCGGTTCGAGCCTTATCGCCGTTGAGATCGATACGTACCCGCCGCTCCCCAGATTGAAGGGTGTAACGCCGTAACGAGTGCCTAACCGTACGGAGTCGTTGCGGCCAACGACCTGCCACAACAGCGTCGTAGCGTTTCTTTACTCGACTCTCTCGAAAAGCAGCGTGTAACTCCAATAGCATCGGTCGGGTCTTGGCGACCAGCATGCAGCCAGAAGTATCCCTATCGAGTCGATGCACTAATTCAAACGTTTCATCTGGTTGGATTTGGCGAAGAATCTCGATGACCCCGTGACGAATGCCGCTGCCACCGTGGGCGGCGAAGCCTACCGGTTTGTTAATTACCAATAGTTCCTCATCTTCATGAATGACCGCTTCGCGTATTTGACTCAATATCGCTTCACTTATCGAAGATTGCTTCGTAGGACCCATTTGTACGGGGGGTACGCGTAATCGATCACCCCTCTGCAGTCGATAGCTGGCCGCGACGCGACCGCCGTTGATCCTAACCTCGCCCCGCCTGACCATTTGATAGACACGGCTTCGCGGTACGTTCTTCAGCTCTCGATGTAGAAAATTATCGAGCCGCTGACCCTCATGTTCGTCGATTACCACGTGCCGAACCGGCATCGTAATTTTCCAGTAGATTGAAGCACTTAACATACACTGTTATAGTCCTTCCGCCGAACCTTGCCGCTTTTTTGTTTGCGGTCATCCTGAACAGGAACTAAAGGTCCGAGCCAGTGGTGGTTAACAGCCACGCTTTAAGAAACAACGATTCACAGAGGTGCAGGGGCACCATTAATAAAAGAAGCATCTTATAGACATCGCTCGAAACGCGAGTTTTGGAAAGAACAAACTGACAACCCACCCGCTGCACACGTTGAAGGGTGGGTGGTAAATCGCCGATGACACAAGGTGTGGCATCGGTAATGTTGAGGAAGAAAAGGTAAATCGACCGTCGTTACTGATCGGTATCTGACGGGCCAGCATGCGCGACCTTCCACGGGGGTCTCCTGCTTCAAGATCAACTTCGTTTTCCAACCGAAACGCGTTCCGAGCACCAACTGACGGAAACACTCGGTTATGAAACGTATGCTAATTAATTCGACGCAACCCGAAGAAGTTCGCGTCGCCCTAGTCGACGGCCAAAAGCTTTACGATCTCGATATCGAAAATCGAAGCCGCGAGCGAAAGAAAGGAAGTATTTACAAAGCCAAAGTCACTCGAGTTGAACCGAGCTTAGAGGCTGCGTTCGTCGACTTCGGTGCCGATCGCCACGGTTTTCTTCCGTTTAAAGAAATATCTCCTACATATTTCAGTAAACGTCCGTCCCCCAACCAGGGTCGCGTCAACATTCAAGACGTTATCAACGAAGGCCAGGAATGCCTCGTTCAAGTTGAGAAAGAGGAACGAGGCAATAAAGGAGCCGCGCTGTCAACGTTCATGAGCCTCGCGGGAAGATACATGGTCCTGATGCCAAACAACCCGCGAGCAGGCGGGATTTCACGTCGCATCGAAGGGGAAGACCGAGACAGTTTAAGAGATGCAATGTCTGCACTCGAATTCCCCGAGGGCATGGGCGTCATCATCCGTACAGCTGGGGTGGAGAAGAGCGCAGAGGAGTTGCAATGGGATCTAGATTATCTGCTCCAACTCTGGAGCGCGATCCAACGAGCCGAACAAGAAAACCGTGCGCGAACCCTGATCTATCAAGAAACAAACGTTATCGTGCGCGCAATCCGGGACAATTTGCGGGGGGACATCGGCGAAGTCCTTATTGACACGGAAGACGCATATAAAGAGGCCGCGGAATTCATCGAAGAGGTCATGCCCAATTACCTTGATCGGATTAAGTTGTATGCAGATCCGACCCCTCTATTTAGTCGCTACCAAATCGAAAGCCAAATCGAATCCGCGTTCCAACACGAGGTGAAGCTACCATCGGGGGGGAGCGTCGTGATCGATCCCACGGAAGCTCTGGTTTCAATCGATATCAACTCGGCGCGAGCGACCAAAGGTGCCGACATCGAAGAAACGGCGTTGACCACCAACCTCGAAGCAGCCGAAGAGGTAGCGAGGCAACTGCGTCTGCGAGATGTTGGTGGACTAATCGTAATTGATTTCATTGACATGCTCGCGTCACGCAACCAGCGAGCCGTCGAAAGTCGTATGCGGGAAGCGTTGGAAACCGACCGTGCTCGGACCCAGCTCGGCCGAATCTCAAGGTTCGGCCTATTCGAAATGTCTCGTCAGCGTCTACGTCCGTCGTTAGAGGAGATTACGTCCCAGGTTTGTCCCCGCTGCAGCGGCCAAGGAAGGATTCGAGATGTGGAGTCATTGTCACTCGCAATCTTAAGGATCATGGAAGAAGAGTCCTTGAAACAAGGTAGTTCCATCGTCCGCGCCTTGGTCCCTCTCAATATTGCGGCATACCTATTGAACGAAAAACGAACCGATGTTGCCGAAATCGAAGCACGAACTAAGACACACCTGGTTATCGTGCCCAACGCCGCTTTTGAAACACCCCATTACGAAGTCCAGCGAATTCGGGATGACGACGTGAACGACGAAGTCGGGGTCCGAAGTTATCAACTCGCCGACACCCCCACCGAAGTCGACGTGCCGCAAGAGCGGCAAAGATCACCAACACCTCGCGAACAGGCCGCCGTCGGAACAATCGAACCTAGCACGCCGAGGCCAACGTCTTCATCAAGGACGCATCCATCTCCAAAAGTCCAAGGCCCTGACGCGCGCCCGTCCATTTTTCGACGATTTGTGCGTAGCCTTTTTTGGGCTGGAGACGATCAGGAAACTGCTCCAAAAACGCGGAAAGGAGAAACTCAGCGAAAGCGGCAGGCAGGTAGTCCGAGTCGCGCAAACCCCAGAAACAGGAATCGAAGTCCCGATTCGAGAGCGAGGAGAGCCAATCCCAGCGAGAATCGTGGTGAAGAACGAAGCGATAGGCAAAACCGCGATCGCTCGGGCGGTCGTGACCAAAGGCAACGCGACCGGCACCGTTCTGATGACTCTGGGGTCGATAAGGGACGCGATTTCGGACGCCATCGTCAGCGTTCTAACGATCCGTCCTCGGGGAATTCGAAACGTAGACAGCCTGCACGCGCGAGCCGCTCTCGGAATTCAAACGACGAGCCGAGCCAAGAACGCGGTTCCCAAGAAAACGTACGCCCCGCAACTGCCAGCGAAATTCATGAAAGCAGACGTAAACCGCGACGCGATCGACATTCAGCCGCCAGCAGTTCAGATACTCAGAATTCCGATGCGGTGCCAAAGGGACAATCGTCGATAGACTCCGCGGTCGAAGATCGCTCAAGCCAACGCGGACAAAACGAAAGCGATGGGCAAACAGAAGCTCACGACCTTGCATCTCAAGAACCACAAGCCCCAGAAACCAGCGCACCCATAACCCAAGAAAAGCCAGATACCGAAACTGGCGTCGACGCCGACCTGCTGAGCAGCTCAGGATCGGTCGATGAGGAGGTGGAAACCGCGACCGTAGCCGCAGCAAGCTCAAATGAAATTGGAGTCGATCCTTCTTCTTCCGAAAGAGCCACGAA
>JAKUTI010000179.1 GCA_022448765.1 Pseudomonadales bacterium | reverse complement strand
CGATCGATGAGGATCATTTTGGCGCGGGTTTTAGCTTTCGGTTCGGTTCAAGCAAAGACCCGATCATCGCGCGCTATCAAAAGGTTCTGACGCAACGAATAGGTCACGATCCTTCCAAATACACAGCCGTAGGCGGCGTTTCAGAAATCATGGCACTGTTACATGAATTTCGACAAGCCGGAGTCCACAAATTCGTGTTGCGCCCTATCGCTTCCGGGACCGAGGACATGTTGGAACAAACGCGTCAACTGGTCGAGAAAGTTCTGCCAAGCGTCAGCGCGCTTAACTAGCCCCAAAACAGCACTTACGAGGCTTCGGTCGACTGCAACATACGTTGGGCTTGTGCCACGTACCCCCTATTCCACGTTGGGCTGATTGTTAACTCGTTGATGCACACGTGCTCAGGAAGTTGCGCAATAAACGCGACGACATCTCCGCAATCGTCGGACTGGACCATTTGCGCCCTATCCGCATCGCTAACGGGTATTGGTCGATTATCAAGAATCGGAGTCGCAACTTCCCCCGGGCAAATCGCACAAGCCCGCACACCATGGAGTCCTGCCTCCATGTTCAAACTTTCGTTCATCGCGTTCATCGCGTGTTTTGCTGCTGTATAAGCTGGTCCTGTGACGATGCTTACCTGGCGACCCGCCCACGAAGAAATGTTGACGATTAAGCCACCACCATTATCAATCATCGCTGGCAACACGGCTTTTGCACAGTAAAACGCTCCATCTAAATCGATACGTATGACATCGTCCCAATCATCCAGGGAAACGTTGTGCCAATTGCGTTTCTTAACGTTGATCCCCGCACTCAGGACGAGCGTATCGATGGGTCCATGTTGAGCCATTACTCGAGACGCGACGTCACTCACGGCGTCACGGTCCGCCACATCTAGAGGCTCAACAACAACTTCGCCATCAATTCCTTCCGCTACCGCTTCAAGCATTTCTCGGCGCCGACCTGACAACACGACCTTCATACCGAGTCGCGCCAACGCGTTAGCCGATCCCTCACCTATCCCGGTACCGGCACCCGTGACCCACGCGAGTTTACCCTTGAGACTTCTCACTATTATTCCTTCTTAGGAAAACGCCGCACGTTAGCATACGATCTCGTTATGGGACCTTCGAAAAGCACCGAGACAGCACTCAACGACATCCGCCGCGACGGGTTTACGGTCCTTGAAAACGCCTTGACGCCCGATCTAAGCATGGCAATTCGCCATGGACTCGATCCCTGGCTTCAAGGTGCTCGGATGGGCCGAAACGATTTTGAAGGGTTCGAATCGGAGCGGGTATACGCGCTACTTTCAAAGGTTCCTGAAATCGCCGTCATGGTAGAGCACGGCGAAACATTGGGGATTGTCGATTCATTACTCGCTAAGAACCACCTTCTTTCCGCTGCCCTCGCCATCAATTTACATCCCGGCGAAACTTCTCAACGTTTCCATATCGACGATGGTGGAAACGCGCTGCCGATACCGCAACCCCGCGACATGCTAGGTGTCAGTACCATGTGGGCACTGGATGATTTCACCGCCCAAAACGGTGCGACCGAGGTCATACCCGGAAGTCACCGCTGGTCGGACGATCGCAAGCCTCAAGAACGAGAAAGCATCGCGATTAATATGCCCGCCGGTTCCGTTCTCATTTTCGCCGGTAATCTTTACCACCGCGGCGGCGCTAACCAGTCCACTCAACATCGCCTTGGGATCACGATCCAATATTGCGATCCAAACATGAGACAGCTCGAAAATATGTCGCTCGCGGTACCTCCCGATACAGCGGCTTCCTTTAGCCCCAAAATTCAAGCGCTTTTGGGCTACAGCGTCATCGATCCGGGGTTTAAGGGTTACGTTAACGGAAGACATCCCAAGAACCTGATCGATCCAGGCTATAAAGGCCGGAAATACCGAGACGAGCTTCCCCCGAGCTAGACTGACCTAGCGTTGGGGTTGCGCCTCACACCATGCTTGCGAGAAAGTCCAATGTCCGATCAAAGGCACCGTCTTCCACACCCATGACCGCGGCATTGAAATCCGTGACACCAGCGTTTCTGTAGCGGTCAATCTCTCCACGGAGGGCGTTCTCATCCCCCACGATAGCGATGTCGGCTGGGCCCTCCACGCCTTCGCGGTCGAGCATTGCCCGATACGATGGCAACTGGCCATACATTGCTAATCCTCCCGCAATACGCTCTCGCGCCTCGTCAACATTACGCGTCAGAATGACCGGCACACCCCCCACCACGCGAGGCGGTGGGCGACCGGCGTCGTCCGCCGCCCGGCTGAGTCGGGCAACGATGTGATCTTCCATGGTTTTCGGTCCTACCATCCAGGTATTGGTCCCGTCCGTGTATTGGCCAGCAATCTTGAGCATCATCGGGCCTAACGCGGCAATCACCGTTGGGACCGGGTCCGCACCAGGAACTGAAAGTTGCAACCCGCCGACGTTGTATTGCTCGCCTTGATGACTAACGGTCTCCCCCGACAAAAGCGGGATAAGCACCTCGAGGTATTCACGCATATGAGCAGCCGGGCGATCGTAAGAGAATCCCAGCATGTTCTCGATAACGATTTTGTGCGAGAGACCAATACCCAACGTGAACCGATTGCCCGTCGCTGCGGCGGCCGTCATTGCCTGTTGCGCGAGCGCCGTCGGGTGGCGCGGATACGTGGGCGTAACCGCAGTGCCCAGTCCAATTCGCTGTGTCTCTCGACCGACAATCGATAGCGTTGAGATGGCGTCAAAACCAAAAATGTTGGCCATCCAAACGTTATGTAACCCCTTAGCTTCAACCTTCTGGGCAAAATCCACCACGCCGTCAATGGTATTAGCGCCTCCATCCGCGCCGATCATGACACCAATTTGCATAACGCCCCCTAATGTCTGTCAACCGCTATCCTGTCGCCTGAAGCGAACCGATTCAAGACCCTCAAACAATAACGATGCGGTTAACGCTCAACTATCAACCGTGTAGGTGCGCGGGTCTAGCATCGACAAACCGAAAAAGCAGATAATCTCGGGCTTCCTCAACGAGAGTAATGACGTTGGCAGACGAAACCATCGCGATCCTCGGAGGCACCGGCGATCTTGGAACAGGCCTTGCCATTCGCTGGTCCAAAGTAGGTTACAAAATTGTTATCGGTTCACGCACCTTGGCGAAAGCGCAAGCGGCCGTTGCGGACCTCGAAAAGATCAGCCCCACGACTCCCGCTGACGCGATGGAAAACGCGGACGCGGCAACCGCGGGGGACATTGTTGTGCTTACGGTACCGGCAGAACATCAGATATCGACTTTGGACACGGTTAAGTCCGGCCTTAGTGGCAAAATCCTAATCGATGTCACGGTGCCCCTGGTACCGCCCAACGTGGGCACGGTACAACTTCCGCTAGAAGGGAGTGCAGGTAAACGAGCGCAAGACTTTCTCGGCGACGATGTCCAGGTCGTGACGGCGTTCCAAAACGTTGCGGCACACTTGCTAAAAGAGGAAATCGAGATCGAATGCGACGTTCTTGTGGCCGGGAATAAACGCTCGGCGCGAGATAAGGTAATCCAACTCGCTGAAGAAGCCGGCATGACCGGGTGGCACGCGGGCCCTATCGAGAACTCCGCGGCGGCCGAGGCGTTGACGAGTGTCCTTATTCAAATAAATCGACGCCACGACATCGCGCATTCCGGTCTTCAAATCGTCGGGCAACCGGAACCCTAAATCCATGGAATTGCGCGTGCTGCCGGTGACAGGGCTCCCCATGATCCAAGAGGGCGACGACTTAGCGCTCCTAATCACAAACCAATTACATGACAATCAGCAGCTCCTTGAACATGGCGATGTGATCGTCGTCGCTCAAAAGATCGTGTCGAAGTCCGAAGGTCGCCTGGTTTCGCTAGCGTCCATCACACCCTCGGAAGAGGCCGTTCGTCTTGCTGCCGAAACCGATAAGGACGCACGCCTAGTCGAAGTCATCCTGCGAGAATCCGATGCCGTTGTCCGCCACAAACCGGGCGTCATGATTATGCGACATCGACTCGGACACGTCGGTGCTCACGCGGGCGTCGACCAGTCCAACATTGACCACGGCGATGACGACGCAGCGCTACTCTTACCCCTCGATCCAGATGCCAGTGCGAAGCGCCTTCGCGAAGCGATTCGTCACCGCTCGGGTAAAGAGATCGGCGTCCTTATCTCCGACTCTGGCAATCGACCCTGGCGACTCGGCACCACAGGCATTGCCATTGGCGCTTCAGGTTTCACCGTCCTCGACGATCGTCGTGGTGGCACCGACCTTTACGGCCGAGAATTAAAAGTGACACTCATCAACCGGGCAGACAGTATCGCGACCGCCGCAACATTGATCATGGGCGAAACGACAGAGCGAATCCCAGTAGCTATCGTTCGAGGATTTGAGTACGAACCTGTCGAACAAAACGCTGCCATGATCAACCGTCCCGTCGAAGAGGACCTATTTCTTTGAAATATCTAGCGTTTACCGGCGGCGTCGGCGGCGCGAAGTTGGCTCTCGGTTTATCGCACGTGGTTTCAGCTGATGAACTGACCTTTGTCGTTAATACCGGTGACGATTTCAAACATCTCGGTTTTCACATTTCACCCGACGTCGATACGCTCACGTATACGCTTGCTGGACGCTCCAACCAAGATACCGGGTGGGGTACGAAAAACGAAAGTTGGCACTTTATGGAAGCACTTGAGGGTCTCGACGAGCCGACTTGGTTTCGTTTGGGCGATCGCGATCTTGCACTTCACGTTTATCGTCGTGAACGACTCGCTGCTGGCTTAACGCTTACCGAAACAACCGGCGAAATCGCCGCCAAGCTCGGCATAAGCCATAGAATTCTACCCATGACTGATGACCCGGTGCAGACGTACGTCCATACACCCAAAGGCCCTCTCGCGTTTCAGCATTATTTTGTCCGCGATCGCTGCAAACCGAGCGTTTCCGGGTTCGAATTCCGAGGTATTGCTGACGCACGCGTAAACCCCGTCATCAATTTCGATGAACTCCACGGCATCATTGTCTGCCCTTCGAACCCATTCGTATCGGTCGACCCAATCTTCGCAATCCCAGGCATGAAGGAGGGCATACGGCGATCGAACGTACCCGTCGTTGCAGTTTCGCCTATCGTAGGCGGGGCGGCTATCAAGGGCCCCACGGCTAAAATGATGAAGGAGCTGAATGTTCCGAGCACCGCCTTAGAAGTCGCCAGGCACTACGACAACATCATCACAGGTTTCGTGCTAGATGAAGCGGACCGCGAGGCCACAAAGAGCGTTCAAGGCCTTGGATTATCGATCGACGTACAACCCACCGTCATGGTGACTTTGGACGACCGTATCGCACTCGCGCACGCGGTCGTCGAATTCATCGGAAAGATTCCCTAACAACAATGTGGGCTGTGGTGCCATTCAAGGGTTCGGTTGGAGCAAAAGGTCGCTTAGCCGCTCACCTTTCGGCCGAAGAGCGCCATGAGCTCGTGACCCACATGCTCGACGACGTTCTCTCAGCCCTCACAGATTCGCGTTTTCTAGCAGGGGTCGTAGTCGTTTCCCGGGCGCCGGAGGCCTCTGGATTCGCGCATCGACACGGCGTTCAGTTGTATGCAGACGTAGCCGACGATCTTTCCGGCGCCGTTGCAGAAGCCGGCCACCACCTCGTCAGCACCTACGGCGCGACCGGCACGTTCTTCGTGCCCGGCGATATACCGCTCATCACGGGCGACGAAGTCGACGCCGCGGTTCAGAGTCACGCCGACGTGACGATAATTCCAGACC
>JAKUTI010000178.1 GCA_022448765.1 Pseudomonadales bacterium | reverse complement strand
GAAGGGGTTCGATTCGCAATACGCGAGGGTGGCAGAACAGTCGGCGCAGGAGTCGTCACAAAAATTGTTAGCTAAATTTTAAACAGGAAATACACCTAGGCCAGTAGCTCAACTTGGTAGAGCAGCGGTCTCCAAAACCGCAGGTTGGGGGTTCGATTCCCTCCTGGCCTGCCAGGACATTAGTAGAGGCGAAGTGAGCTCAAAGACTGAATTAATGCACGAACGAAGGACATTCGATCTCGTCAAATGGGTCGTTGTCATGTGCCTCGTTGTGGGTGGCATTTGGGCCAACTGGTACTACAGCGATGATATTAATGTTCTGCTACGTGCGGTAGCGTTGGTATTAGCGGCCGCGATTGCTGGTCTCATTGGTATACAAACCGAGAAAGGAAAAAGACTTTGGGAGACTGCACGGGAGGCACGGTCAGAAATTCGGAGAGTGGTTTGGCCGACGCGTCAGGAGACAATACAGACTACGGCGGTTGTAATTCTCTTGATGATTCTTTTTTCGCTCATTTTGTGGGGATTGGACTCTTTTCTTTCGTGGCTCGTGAAATCGACCATTGGATAACGCGATGACAAAACATTGGTATGTCGTGCATGCGTATTCAGGCTTTGAAAAAAATGTAGCGCGGTCATTGGGTGAGCGGATTGAACTTTCGAACTTACAGGAGCATTTCGGCAAGGTATTGGTTCCGACCGAAGAGGTTGTCGAAATGCGAGCGGGACAGAAAAGACGGAGCGAGAGGAAATTCTTTCCCGGTTACGTATTGGTCGAAATGGATTTGAATGATGACACTTGGCACTTGGTCAAAGAGACCCCCCGCGTCATGGGATTCATCGGTGGCAAGGCTGATCAACCGGCGCCGCTTAGCGACGCTGAGGCCAGTGCCATTCTTGATCGCGTTGAGGCTGGATCGGATCGTGCGATGCCAAAAACCGTATTTGAACCGGGTGAACTCGTCCGAATTGTTGATGGACCTTTCAATGACTTCAACGGGGTTGTTGAGGAGGTAAACTACGAGAAGAGCAGATTGTCCGTTGCTGTAACGGTTTTTGGTCGATCTACCCCGGTAGAGCTTGATTTTTCTCAGGTTGAGAAAGGTTGATTCCCTTGATGAAAGTTGAAGGTTCGATGCAGCAATCTCGGTGCTGTTTCTGTGTGCGACGTATCTAAGTTATGGCCAAGAAAGTAGAAGCATATATAAAGTTGCAAGTACCCGCGGGCCAGGCTAACCCGAGTCCGCCCGTTGGCCCTGCGCTGGGGCAACATGGAGTCAATATCATGGACTTCTGTAAGGCTTTTAACGCAGAGACACAGAACTTGGAGGCTGGAATGCCGATTCCAGCGGTTATTACGGTTTATTCAGATCGCAGCTTTACGTTTGTTACAAAAACGCCGCCCGCGTCAGTTCTCTTACGTAAGGCCGCTGCCGTTGACAAGGGTAGTGGAACACCAAATACCGAGAAGGTAGGAAAAGTGACCCGCAAGCAGCTGGAGGAGATTGCCCGTTTGAAAGAGCCGGACTTGACTGCGGCAGATATTGATGCGGCTGTTCGAACTATCGCGGGGAGTGCCCGGAGTGCTGGAATTGAGGTGGAGGCTTTGTAATGGCCAAGATGACCCGCCGCAGAAAAACTATTGAAGAAAAAGTTGATCACGGGCGCACATATCCGATCGCCGAGGCCGTGGCATTGCTGAATGAAATCTCTGGGCCCAAGTTTAGCGAGTCCATCGACATTTCGGTGAATTTGGGAATAGATCCACAAAAGTCGGACCAGACGGTTCGTGGGGCGACAAGTCTCCCGCATGGCTCTGGCAAGGAGACCCGAGTGGCTGTATTCGCACAAGCTGATAGTGCGGACGAAGCCCACAAAGCAGGAGCGGATATCGTGGGGTTTGAAGACCTGGCGGAGGAGATAAAGAAAGGCGAGTTGGATTTCGACGTAGTTATAGCAACACCCGATTCTATGAGATTGGTTGGCCAATTGGGTAAAGTGCTTGGGCCTCGTGGTCTAATGCCTAATCCTAAAACGGGGACTGTCACTAGTGATGTAACCAAAGCCGTTTCCGATGCGAAGTCTGGACAGATTCAATTTCGGGCGGACCGTGGTGGTATCGTCCACGGAAGCGTTGGAAAGGTGGGATTCGATGCAGGACAGGTAAAAGAAAATGTCGAAGCGTTGATCTCAGATTTAAGGAAAGCTAAACCAGCATCTGCCAAAGGCGTATATCTCAAGAAGATCACACTGTCGTCAACAATGGGGCCTGGGTTAGTGATTGACGAGGCTTCGATAGAAGCGTGACACATAACTTTCTGTGCGAGATGCACATGAGTCATCCCGCGAGAAGCGGGGTCGACAGCCGCCGAGAAAACGGCGCTACACAGTCCGCTCACGCGGGCGGTGGTCGGAGACCACGGGTAACCGACTGCTGGTACTCGATGACCAAATCCCAATCGAGGGAAGTGGCAGAGTCACAGCAGGGTTTTAATTGTTTTAACGACCCGTGTAGACGGTGAGTCCTCAACGAAAGCTGGGCGTACCGTTAGTGTGAAGATGTGGTTTGTTAACGTGAGCCGAGAGTTGCGGGAGTTCAGGAGAGTGTCGTGGGATTGAGACTCGAAGATAAACAGACGATCGTTAGCGAAGTTAACGAGGCTGCCGGTTCGGCGCTTTCCGCGGTACTTGCGGATTATCGCGGACTGACAGTGGCTGAAATGACCGAACTGCGATCGAAAGCTCGGACGTCGGGTATCTACCTGAGGGTGGTTCGGAACACTTTGGCGAAGCGCGCGATCGACGGTACTCCGTACGAGTGTCTAAGAGATGCTTTAACGGGTCCGACGCTAGTCGCTTTTTCGTATAGTGAACCTGGGGCCGCGGCGCGCTTGCTGCGTGATTACGGAAAGGATCGCGAAGCGCTTAACGTCAAAGCCATCTCTATTGGGGGTGACTTGTTCGATTCCGGTCAATTGGATCGGATAGCTAGTTTACCCAATCGAGACGAGGCCATAACAATGGTACTGGGCTTACTGTTAGCACCCATCACGAAGCTTGCTAGGACGGTAAATGAAGTTCCCGGAAGGGTGGTAAGAACGCTTGCCGCAGTCGGGGAACAAAAGAAAGCCGCAATGTAGGTAATTGGGTAGTTTGAACTAACGTAATCAGGAGATTTTTAAATGGCCTTGTCTAAAGATGACGTTCTGGAAGCGATAGCTGAAATGAGCGTTATGGAAGTAGTCGAGCTCGTTGAAGCGATGGAAGAGAAATTTGGTGTTTCGGCAGCGGCAGCAGTCGCAGCCGCGCCTGCTGCCGCAGGTGCAACTGATGATGGAACGGCTGAAGAAAAGACCGAGTTTGATATTACGCTAAGTAGCGCGGGTGAGAAAAAAGTCAACGTTATCAAAGCTGTACGTGCGGCGACTGGTCTTGGCCTGAAAGAGGCCAAAGGCCTGGTGGACGGCGCGCCTTCAACCATAAAAGAAGCCGTCAGCAAGGAAGAAGCGGAAGAGATCAAGGGACAGTTGGAAGAAGCAGGGGCAACCGTAGAGCTTAGTTAGGGCTGCGGCGACGGATTTGAAGAAAGGGCAACTCGGACAACGCAGGGTTCATTGGCA
The DNA here is from genome assembly GCA_022448765.1 of Pseudomonadales bacterium. GTDB lineage: Bacteria > Pseudomonadota > Gammaproteobacteria > Pseudomonadales > Azotimanducaceae > UBA11889. The sequence goes on along the minus strand of JAKUTI010000178.1, from coordinate 2,238 downwards.
GAACCGGTGTTGAGTATCTTTAGCAACGGAGAATCGAATGGCATACAGCTTTACTGAGAAAAAGCGGATCCGCAAGGACTTCGGTCACTTACCGGAACCTATGGAGGTACCGTACTTGCTGTCCATTCAGACGGACTCCTATGACCGATTCCTACAACAGGGGATAGCGGCAAAGTCGTTGGAAGATGTGGGTCTTCATGCCGCGTTTCGATCGGTGTTTCCGATTATCAGTTATTCGGGCAATGCCGCACTCGAATACGTTGACTATCACCTTGGCAAGCCTGTATTTGATGTTAAGGAAAGCGTGCTGCGCGGGATTACGTATGCAGCACCTTTGCGGGTCAAGGTGCGGTTAATAATTTATGACCGCGACTCGTCCAACAAATCAGTGAAAGATGTCAAGGAACAGGAAGTGTACATGGGGGAAATGCCCCTTATGACTTCCAATGGTACGTTTGTAATCAACGGAACCGAACGGGTGGTGGTTTCACAGCTCCATCGTTCACCTGGAGTTTTCTTCGATCACGACAAAGGCAAAACTCATTCGTCGGGTAAGTTGTTGTATTCGGCAAGGGTAATTCCTTACCGAGGCTCTTGGCTGGATTTTGAGTTCGATCCAAAGGACATGGTATTCGTCCGAATTGATCGACGTCGAAAATTGCCAGCAACAATTATTCTTCACGCTTTAGATTTTAGTGATGAAGACATTCTTGAAATGTTTTTTGAGAAGAATGTTTTTCACCTAAAAGCTGACGGCAATGTATCAATGGATTTGATGCCCGAAAGAATGAGGGGTGAGGTCACGACCTTCGACATCAAAGACAAGAAAGGGGAGGTGATCGTTGAAGAAGGAAGAAGGATTACCGCTAGGCACGTTCGACTGCTTGAAAAATCGGGGTTGAGACGCCTTGATGTTCCAGTTCAATATCTGATCGGTCGGACAACCGCCAAGGACGTAATTGACGAGGAGACCGGCGAAATTCTCCTATCCGGCAATACCCGAATTGATGAAGAAATACTTTCGATCATAGAAGAGGGTAACGCGACTACAGTTGAGACAATCTATACAAACGATCTGGATTGCGGACCATATATTGCTGATACGCTTGGAGTAGATCCAACCAGTAACCGTTTGGAAGCGTTGGTTGAAATTTATCGGATGATGCGACCGGGCGAGCCGCCGACGAAGGAAGCTGCCGAAAATTTGTTCCAAAATCTGTTTTTCTCAACAGAGCGTTATGACCTTTCTTCGGTAGGCCGGATGAAGTTCAATCGCCGTTTAGGGAGGGAAGACGCAGTCGGAGGGGGAATTCTGGAGAAGAGCGATATCATAGATGTACTGAAGACACTAGTTGGTATCAGAAATGGCAAGGGGTCGGTTGACGACATCGATCACCTAGGAAATCGGCGAGTCAAGTCCGTAGGGGAAATGGCTGAAAATCAGTTCCGGGTCGGATTAATTAGAGTCGAGCGTGCTGTGAAAGAAAGACTATCGCTCGCTGAGAGCGAGGGACTGATGCCTCAGGATATGATCAACGCGAAGCCCGTTGCTGCCGCAATCAAAGAATTTTTCGGCTCAAGTCAACTTTCACAATTCATGGATCAGGCAAATCCATTGTCTGAGGTAACCCACAAGCGCAGAGTATCCGCACTCGGGCCGGGTGGTTTAACTCGCGAAAGAGCTGGATTCGAGGTCCGAGATGTTCACCCTACGCATTACGGACGCGTTTGCCCTATTGAGACGCCAGAAGGTCCGAATATAGGATTGATAAATAGCCTAGCAGTGTACTCGCGTACCAATGCGTATGGGTTTCTCGAGACTCCATATCGAAAAGTTGTCAATGGCAAGGTTACCAACCAAATTGAGTACCTTTCTGCGATTGATGAAGCCGAATACGTAATAGCGCAGGCAAGCTCTGAAACGGACAAGGCGGGTAAATTCGTTTCCGAACTTGTTGACGTCAGGCACCAGAACGAGTTCACGAAAACGTCGCGCGAAAACGTCAATTATATGGATGTATCGCCCAAGCAAGTTGTCTCGGTTGCCGCTGCGCTGATTCCATTCTTGGAACACGACGATGCAAATAGGGCGTTAATGGGCTCCAATATGCAACGTCAAGCAGTGCCATTACTAAGGCCACAAGCCCCCGTAGTTGGGACCGGCATTGAACGACGGGTTGCACAGGATAGTGGCCAAGTTTTGTTAGCCCAAGTCTCTGGAGTAGTAACATCAGTTAA
>JAKUTI010000177.1 GCA_022448765.1 Pseudomonadales bacterium | reverse complement strand
GCTGTTTTCGGTCTGTTTCATGTGCAAATCCCCAACGCTCGTAGGAAAAGAACGGTGTCTTTAAACCTTGATTACGTGGTCCAGTCAAGCATAGTAGGGATATCGCTGACTTGAGGGACTTCGCATATGGAGATCAAAGACTGGTCATCGGCTGGAGATATACCGGCACTTTATCGTGAGTTGAAGGAGCTTGACCTGCTAGAACATTTGGCGGAACTCGAAGCATTTGGCTATACGGTATTACCGCCTGACAAGGTCGGGTCGGCCGAACAGCATGAGGAAGCGAAAGAAGCGGTTTTACGAATAGCATGTGAACGCAAAGATTGCTCGCGCGACGAGTTGTCCAGCGCTTTTAGTGACGGCCAAGAACTGCTTCGGTTTGTACTGTGGGACGATCTTCTCTTTGAAAAGTTAGTGCTAACCCCCACTGCCCTGGGCTTAATCCAATGGATGGTGGGTACCAATTGCGTCTTGTCGCTTTGTAATGCGTGGGTCAAAGGTAAGGGGGATGCACGCACAGGCATTCACGCGGACTGGGCGCAGTTTGACATGCCTACCATGGCGGTCGAGACCTATGGGGCGAATTTCAATTACCTGCTTACCGACTATTCAAAAGAGGATGGTGGGCTCTCGTTCGTGCCGGGGAGTCATCGCTGGCGGCGTCTCCCATCGAAGGAAGAATCTGAATATTGGGCTGACAATGCGGAGGCGGTCGAAGCCCCAGCCGGATCCATGATTATCTGGGGTGATCACACGTGGCACGGTTCTTACCCCAAAACGACCGACGGTCTTAGGTTGATGATTTTGGGCATGTATAACCGACCCCACATGCAGACCCAAGAAGCCTACCGGCACACGGCGACAGACGAATCACTGGCACGCAATCCCAAGCGATTTGCGCGGTTGATGAACGTCTACAACACGATGCCGTGGGGAAAGACCCCGGATTACGCCATTGGAGCGCAGGGACCGAGCGGATACTTGAGTTTGCTTGATACCGAGCCGGCCGGGAAAGACATGCGAGTGCCGGTCCGTGGTGATTATCATCGTTACGACACAAAGACCGGTGAGGCCATCAAAGCTGGCATGAGCACGAAGGTCGGATTTCCGGATCACTACAAGAAATCGAGCAACTCCTTCGGTAGCTCGTAGTACGAAGTTTGAGAGGTTAGGCATATCCAATGGCAATTGATCGATTCCAGCTGGCTGATGAACTAAACGCATTGCGTGACTTGGCCTCGCAAAAATGGAAAGACGATCCCTTGCCGGTAGGGCCTGCCGCCACAGAGCGACTCAAACGAGAGATAGAAGAAAACGATCTGCACAAAAGTATCGCGGAGTTGGAAACGGACGGTTACACCATCTTGCCGCCAGGTAAGGCAGCGCCACTCGATTTAATCGAACGCCTCAAGGTCGCGATGGAGCGCTTACTCCAATCCCAACGTACCGATACGATGGGCTCATCGTCGGGGTTAGGTTCCACCCTCTTTCATATGTTGCCTGAAGATCCCGTCTTCGAAGAAGCTTTGATGGCGCCTGCACCGCTGACGTTGGTCAGTTATTTGGTTGGCTACCGTGCCAAGCTCAGTCAATGCACGGGGCTTATCAAGGACCAGGGCGCGCCGGCTTTAGCGCTCCACGCGGATCACAGCGGGAAATTTCCGGCACCCTGGGGGAAACTATCCAACTACACCGTCGTGACTTGGGTGCTCACTGATTACACCCGTGAGAACGGTGCGCTCTGCGTTTGGCCTGGGAGTCATCGATTTTCCAGACCCGTGCCGCCCGACATGATCATGGCTCACGACCACGAAGAGATCCGCGTTATTGAAGTTCCGGCGGGATCCGTGATCGCCTGGCACGGCAGTTTATGGCACGGCGCGGTTCCTCGGACTGCTGAAGGTAAGCGCATGACGCTGGTGCTTCCGCATGTTCGTGACTCGGTGCAAGCACAAGAAATGTTCTGGGCGTCCACCACGCCCGAGATGATCGAACGTAATCCCGCGAGATTCTGCACGTTGATGGGGCTAACCTCAGCGGGCCCGTGGATTCAAGACGGTCCCAGCATTGAACGGCTTCAAATGGGTCCTTCGGTAGGGTCACAATTTGAATGACGGTCGGTTTGCGTCGGTGCTACCCCATACGTTCTAAGCTCTCGGTACGAATCATCATCTGTTTGTCTGTATCGCCGATTGTGGTTATATAGACGGAACTCATTTTGGGATTATGTCCAATGGCGCAAGCAGAAATCGACTTGAGTCCAGAGATTCAAGAGCTTGGTATCGAACAGTACGCTCGCGAACTCGATTCGAACGGGCTCACCATCGTGCCGCCAGAAGTGAATCAATTCGGACTAGAACGCATCGATCGAATTGTTGAGATCATTTTGGAGCGCGCTGAGGCGATGACGGGCTCGAAGTTCACGCTTGATGACGGCCCCTTAGACGAACTTGAATTCCCACGGCCCGAACTTACGCCGGAGCAAATGAAGCAAATTGAAGCACGGGGGCTGACAGATGCGCTCCTTAAGCCGACACAATTCCTGATCCAAAAGCTGACGCAAGTGGATCGGATCTTTCGAGATCTTGCCGTCAATCCCGTGTCGGTTGCCCTTCAGAACCATATGATGGCAGGCCAGACCCGGCTCTCAAGCGCTAACTGCTTTGTGAAGTGGCAAGGGGATTTTGGCTACGGGCCTGGACTCGGTTTGCATGCCGATCAGGGACGGACGCCCTTACCTTGGGGTCCAGTTGCCCATACTGGCAACAGCACGTGGTGCCTCACCGACTACACGCTTGATGGAGGTGCACTGGCCTACGTTCCGGGTACGCACACTGAGGGCAAACCAGCGCCGCCACCCGAACGGGTTAAGGACGCGATTCCAGCCGAAGCACCGAAAGGCTCGGTGATCGTTTGGCACGGGGCGACGTGGCACGGGGCGTTTCCACGCAAAGACAAAGGACTACGGTTGGGATTGGCGATTTATCATCGCCATGAGGCTACCTTGCCCCAAGAGGACGTGCCTGGTCAGACCACGGAGGCGATGGCCGCCGATAGCGACAACCCGGAGGTTTATCGCGTCCTGGCGGGGCTTAACGACAAGTTCCCGTATCGCGAGACACAAAGCGAAACTGTGCCCCGGGTGAAAACCTCGGTAGCTGCTGGATAGCGTCCCGCTACCACCTACTTCTTAACGTCCTGCGTCTGGCAACGCGTCACCCCTGAGCTTGCCTACTAAGAGGTCAGCTCAGGAGCAACAGCTTCGCCGTCTAGCGCGGTTTCGACCAGAGCGTGGCGTTACCCGCCGGGCGTATAAGTCGCTTCTAGACCAATCGTGCGGGGACGGCCGAATCGGAATCCAACCTGGTTGAATTCATAGACGATGACTTCGTCGGTCAGGTTTCGGACATACGCCGCGAACCGCCAATCACCCCGGTAGACCAGTAGCTTTACGTCTAACGTGGTGTAATCAGGTGCCGGTCGCTCATTGTTTGCCGTATTCCACGACTCCGCGACTTTGTACGCGTCACCGCGAACCGAGGCAGGATTACCTGCGAGGGTAAAGTCGTAGACGAGCGAACCGTAAGCGCTATGCTTTGGCGCATTGGCGAGGCGATTACCGGGCGTGATAGAGACACCGCCATATCGTCCAGCACCTCCGGAGTTGATCTTGGCGGTCCAGTTGAAATCACCGCCCAAGTTGAGTGATAGGTTGTCGCTCAACTTTGCGCGAATTTCGAACTCCATTCCCTGGCTTTCTGCGCCACCCGAGTTGACGTTAAAGGAGTAGCTGAAGGGGGTCACGCCGACGACATCGTCGATCTGATCGCTCATGCCGATAATCGTATCCTTCCATTCGATATCGTAGATCGCGGTGGTGAAACTAAGTCGACCGTCTAGAACCGTCGCTTTCACCCCAAGCTCCAAATTAATGGCCTCGTCACCATCAACAAGTCGGAGGTCGTCAAGGCGCTCGTAATGTCCTTTCGCGATGGGGTCGGTTGCAATCAGCGGTTCCAATTCCGCGATTCGCGACACCAGCCCGTTGTTGATGATCCCGGGTCGGAAACCGTGTGAGAATGTGCCATAGATCATCCAGTCGGTTTTAGGGCGCCAAGTCAGGGTGACTTTAGGCGATACCATTTTGGTTTCATTGGCCTCGGAGATCATCGGATTTTCAGGCGAACTCGAACCAGGTTGGCCGATATCCAAGTCGAAATTCACGGTAGCTTGGCGGGCGCCGGCTAGGACCTCCCACTCATCGTTGATGGCGTAGCTCACTTCGCCGTAGAACGACCGTTCACCGTAGTTCTTGAAGTCAGCGTTTCCAGGAATGAACATATTTAGGGTATTAATAATCGATCGTTGGGTGTCGAGAGGAACGTCGTCCGCAAAGGAGTATTGGAGATAACAGGGGGCATCAAACGTTGCGTAGACGGGGCTACCACCCCCCGTGCAATCGTCAAATTCCCTGGCGACGGAGTCCTCGTTCTTGTAATACGCGCCAACCGTCCACTTAAATCGACTATCACTGTCCGATACCAAGCGAAGTTCCTGGGCAAAGCGTTCCGTTTTGGCTGCAAAAGCGCCATCGCCGCCCATACTCGTTAGCATACCGGGGCCACATAGTGGATTCGCGCCGTAGCACCGGAGGTTGACGATCCCTTTGACACCTGCTGAGAATCGGGGGCTGGTTTCCTCGGAATAGTTGGTGTGCCGATCGAAATTGGACGTTGACGAGGTGAAGGTTGCGCCAAATGGCAATTCCCAACGCACCGTCAAGTTCATCATCTCTTGTTCATCCCACCCGCCGCTGGTGTGGGTCCGATGCGCGAGGTGAGTAACGTAGGGCTCTCGACGAAATTGATCCATCTCGCCCGCACAAGTCGTCCCAGGTAAGTCGTAAGAAGGTACTTGTCCAGCTGGGTCAGAGGGCGTGGATTCGGTAAAACAATGAAAGCCGAGACCTGGACCGCCATAGACACCGTCAATCACATTGACCAATGCTGAAACCTCAACGGTGTCGCTTGGGTACCAAGTGACCGTGGCCCTGAGGCCTTCTTCCTCAAACGTATCGACGTCTTTTTCGTTACGCGGTGCGACTTGGTCAATGACGCCCTTCCGATCACGTTTGTAACCCACGAGCCGTGCTGCGAGTCGATCACCCATAGGAACATTGAGCATGCCGTGGGCAACGTACGAGAGACCGCTTGATTCGCCGATCGCTTCAGACGTCAATTTGGCTGACCAGGATAAACCGCGGGGGTCTGGTCGATTCGATATATACCGAAGATTTCCACCCATGGCCCCTTCGCCGTACAACGTGCCTTGTGGTCCTTTTAATACTTCGACCCGTTCCACATCGAAGAGTGGCCCTAGGGTTTGGCGAAGACCACCGTTCTGACTGTCCGTAATGGGCATGTCGTCCATGTACACACCAACGACGGCACTTCCGCCCGACGAAGGTGGTGTAAGTCCGCGTATTGACAAGGTGTTGTATGTTTGTGAATTGGTACGGTAGGACAATCCGGGTATCGATTGATACAGCGTCTGGATGTCTTCAATACCCTTTAACGCGATGTCCTCAGCGGTAACCGCTGAAATCGTCAGCGGCGTATCCATGAGTCGCGTGTCTCGGTACGTGGCCGTGACAATAAGTTCTTCTTCTATGATCTCCTCGTCCTCTTCAGCAAGCGCTGGAGACACCCAAGAGACGGCTAAAGAAATCATCCCGACAAGCGTTGTTCGTTGTAGGTTGCGTAGCATCATTTCCTCCCCAGAAAAGTTATGCGGCGGCTAGTTGTGACTGTGCGCGAGCGCACCACGCAAAGACACTAGCATGATTTTGACCGCGTGACTGTATCCTTCTCGCCATTGCCGATGAACGAATCACATCGGGTGATTTAGTCCCC
>JAKUTI010000176.1 GCA_022448765.1 Pseudomonadales bacterium | reverse complement strand
CTGTGCAATTCCTCGGTGTCCAAGCAAGCTGAACAAGGAACGCCGGCGTCGCCGAGGATCTTCATGACATCGTGTTTGGTGCGTTCACTCGTCCACGTGGTGAAGATGTCGTGGAGTGCATCCGCGTTTTTGCTTCGTTCTTTGAGGGCTGCAAAGCGCTCATCAACAATAAGGTCAGAGCGACCGATCGCGATGCAAAGTTCGTCCCACTGTCCTGCGGTAATCGGCATGATGTAGACCCAATCGTTGGGGCCAAAAGGTTTGCACGGGTAGTTGTTGACGGGTGGAAGCCCCTGCATGTTGCCGGTACGGCGGGTTGCCTGGGAGCCCCACTTGGACCCAATCGCGATACGCGTGCGCATGTAGTAGGTCATGGCCTCCTGCATCGAGATTTCGATTTCTTGCCCATCACCTGAGCGGAGTCGTTGTATGTATGCGGCTAGAATAGCCATGCCGAGTTGGATTCCGGTACCAGAATCACCCGTCGTCGGTCCCGGTACGAGTGGTGCGCCGTCTGCTTCTCCGGTGACCGAGAACGCGCCGGCGGCTGCCTGCGCGATCATGTCGTAACTTTTGTAGTGTGCGTAGGGCCCCGAGGTCCCGAAACCTTTGAGTCGGGCGTAAATAATTGACGGATGTGCCGCTTTAAGTATTTTGTAACCGATGTTGAGACGCTCGGCGACCCCGGGCCCGTAGTTCTCGACGAAGACGTCAAAACGGGGTAGCAACTTAAGTAGCAGCTCATGTCCTTCAGCCGAAGCAAGATCAAGGGCCACACTTCGCTTGTTGGCGTTCCAGTTACAAAAATATGCCGAATAGTCTCGGTTCGCGCTTAAGCCGACGGCACGGCCGGGGTCGCCGTCGCCGGGTGGTTCAATCTTGACGACTTCAGCACCGAGCCATGCGAGAGCTTGGGTGCACGATGTGCCAGCTTCGTACTGCGTCATGTCGAGAATGCGCATTCCTTCCAGAGCAGGCATCCAATTCCCTCAAGTTTTTTCAGCAAGACGGTCTAGTGAACACCCAGAAGGTTCCGTGATCAACGATTGTTGTGTCCTGACGTTGTCCTGAAGACGAAATATGGCTTGGTCCAAAGACCCCTGCTACTGTCCCTTGAAGACAGGGCGCCTTTTTTCCCGGAAGGCGACTCTCCCTTCCGTTCCGTCCTCGGAGTTGCGCACAGTCAATAGCGATTGACGTGCTAGAGCTCCTGACTCTGCCGGACTCTTGTTTAGCGTTTCCAGGGAAAAGCCCTTCAACGTTTTGACAACCAGCGGTGCGGAGTCGACCAAGATCTTGGCGAGTTCGGTGGCTACTTCCAGTTCACTGCCCCGTGGGACGACGCGGTTGACCATGCCCATTTCTCGGGCCCGTTCGGCCGGTACGTCCTGCCCGAGTAACATGAACTCCATGGCGAATTTGTGTGGTATACGGGCGACGGCGCTAGCGATTAACCCGCCAGTGAAGCCCACTTGCGCTTCGGGGTACTTAAATACCGTCGTTTCTGAGGCGACAACTAGATCGCACATTTGAACGACGACGTAAGCTCCGCCGATGCACCAACCGTGGACGGCCGCGATCACGGGTTTATCGAGGGCGACACCGATGCTGGGAACGCCACGCCATAGTTCGCCGGGCGGGTCTTTGATGTCTGCGCCAACAGAAAACGCGCGATCGCCGGTCGCATGCAGAATGGCGACGCGATCGTCCGACTCGGCGAATCGTTTCCAAGATGCTTCCAAACCATCGACGACCTCAGAATCCAATGCGTTCATACGATCGGCCCGATCGATCGTCACGGTTGCGATTCCTTCGACGGATTCGTAAAGGACGCTCACGACTCGTCCAACCAGTCATTGAAGGTTGCGGTGCGCTTCTCATGGAAGGCGGTGACTCCTTCTCGAGAGTCGGGGTGATGGTCCGAGATTGCAGTTTTAGCTGCAATCTCGTCGAGGGACTGTTCCCAGGACATTTCGGCGGCGTTGTATATGGATCGCTTCAACAGTCGCATCGATACCTGCGGCCCGTTGGCGAGTTCGGTTGCTAACTCAATGGTCCTCTGCTCGAGTTCGTTTGCTTCGACGACTTCGTGTACGAGTCCGAGCTCAAGGGCTTCTTCTGACTCAACGATCTTTTTTCGCATAATGAAGTCCATGGTCCGAGCCACGCCCATGTGCTGGACGAGCAAGTACTGGCCGCCCTCGTCCGGTAGCAACCCGAATCGAAGTGTTGCACTGCCCATCCGCACACCCCGTGTCGCGATGCGAAAATCGCAGGCCAATGCGAGCGAGAAACCTGTTTGAATCGCGACACCGTTCATGGACGCGATGGTCAATTTGTCGAGCTCGCGAATGGCAGTGTTCACGCGTTGCGAAATGGTACGCAGGCCGTTGTATGTCCCGAGATGATTGTCGTGTCCGTGACCAATCGGCCTGGTGAGAGGCTCGCCACTGACGTTGGCGTTTTGGTAGCCCTTCAGATCGTCACCAGCGCAAAAAGCGCGGCCGCTGCCGGTGAAAACGACCACGCGTACGGCGTTGTCCATTTGCGCCTGGGTAATCACCTCGACTAAATCTCGTTTGATGGAGGCCGTCATGCCGTTGAGTCGTTCCGGCGTGTTGAATTGAATCCAGGCGATTCCTGGATCCTTAAGCGACACCGCGAACCCCTGAAAATCTCCAGTATCCATTTGTCCTTCCTATGATCGCGTTTTCGTTATCGTAAACCAGTCGGCGTCGCTAGAGACGAGTGACCCCAGCGAGGGTGTCCATGATTTACCCCATGACCTGTGTCCAGGTTTCAAGATTTTGCACACTGAGGTAGCTGTTGCGAGCTTTGGTTTCGCCCATGGTGGCATTGGGTACCTGACTGTAATTGTGACCGGGCAACAACAGGGTATCGTCGGGTAACGACTTGAGTTTCTGTAGACTGTGATACATATCCTCAGAATTGGATCCTGGTAGGTCGACTCGGCCACATCCGTCGATGAATAGTGTGTCGCCTGAAACGAGCGTGTTGTGAACCCGGAAACATTGGGAACCTGGCGTGTGGCCAGGCGTGTGTAAGAATTCGATCTGAATCTTGCCCACGTCGAGGGTATCCCCCGAGTCCACCTTGACGAGATCGGAATCGGATAATGCAGTCACTTTTTTCATGCCGTCGACTTCGTGTTTGTGGGCATAAACTTTGACCGGTTTGTGTTCCATCAACTCGGCGACACCGACGATGTTGTGCCCGCCCATTCCTCCGCCGACGTGGTCGGGGTGATAGTGTGTGGCGAGCGCGGCGATGAGTGTGTAATCCCGTTCTTCTAGATGTTTGATCAGGCCGTCGACATCCCAAGCTGGATCGACGATGGCGACTTCACGGGTTGATCGAGAACCAACGATGTAGGTGAAGTTGGCCATGGATCCGATCTCGATTTGTTCGATGATCAGTTCACTTTCTTCGCTATTCGCGTCCGCCATGATTCCTCCGCCCGTTGAAGGGGTTAATCCCGAAGTAATCGTTCCATTATAGTGTCTCGCCGAAATATAGGAGTCGAAGTCTGGATGGGAAAATCGGTGAAAAGGGCCAACCAACAAAACGCAGAACCGAACGCGTATTAATTCGGTGTATTACACCTACACCTCGAGCCCTGTTGGGCAATTGTTGTTAGCGGGTTCGACGGAATCGTTGCAGGTCATTGGATTTGCAGAGGGTAAAAAGGCAAGGCGTGCAGAAACCGGCTGGGAACGACACGACGAACCGTTCAAGAAAACGGCGCGGCAATTGAACGAGTATTTTTCCGGTGATCGGCGGGAGTTTGAACTCGATCTTGCGCTGGAGGGGACGACTTTCCAGGTGGAGGTGCTCGACGCTCTACGCAGTATTCCTTATGGGGAAACGTGCTCGTATAGCGATATTGCGGCCACCGTAGGTCGACCGAATGCGGTTCGTGCCGTGGGTAATGCCAACGGACGAAACCCGTTGCCAATCGTCATTCCTTGCCACCGAGTCATTGGCAGTGACGGGGGCTTGGCGGGATTTGGAGGTGGTATCGAAACGAAACGGTACTTATTGGATCTTGAGCAGCGACACTTGGGATTATTTACTTAAGTCGATTCATGACGTAGACCCCCGCAGTACCTGTAGTAAGAGGGTCTTTGGTGGATGCGATGGCCCTTTTTCGAGCTGGCAACGTGCTAACGTGATATCTGCTGAATTTTTTCGTCGTTTTGACGGGAGAGCCCAATGGAAGTCTCGAACGCGTTCGGCAGTCACGAGCTCAAGCGCTTCAATTACGCGGATGCGCTAACGAAAGGGCCGACGCAGGAAAATGAATTCGATGCCAACGTGTTGAGCGCGATCGATCGTCATGGGTTTGTCGTCATCGAGGACGCCGTACCAGAGTCCACTTGCGAGCAGCTTCTTGGGGAAATGCGCCCGTACATTGATGCGACACCGCACGGTCTCCACGGATTAGGTGGGACGCGCCGCGTCGGGGCATTGGTCGCTCGTTCCGCAGCGAGCCATCAAATGATTTCGCACCCTGGGATACTGCGCCTGGTCGAATCGATTCTCGGAGAGCAGCAGCTGAACGGTGATGCCGTCAAGATTGGAGGGAAAGAGGGAAAGGGTCGAAAAGATTTTCGTTACCCTTGGCAGTTGCATTTGACCCAAGTCATCGACGTTGGCCCCGGCGGTGGAACAAAAGAAATGCCTCACAGTCTTCGTCTCCACCGGGCAAATGGGATGTGGCTGCATGACTTCCAACAAGCCGGCCTCGATCTACAGATGGAGGTTATGTGGGCGCTGTCAGATTTCACCGAAGCGAATGGGGCGACGCACGTAGTTCTGGGCAGCCACCGAGATGAGCCTCGTGGCGGGGATCAGGGGTATAGACAACCAACGATCCAAGCGGACATGCCCCGAGGCAGTGCCTTGGTTTGGACAGGGTGGTCAATCCACGGTGCAGGGGCTAATACGACAACCGAGCGACGGCTGGGGATGAACATCAACTATGCGCTAGCGTTCTTGGCTCAAGAGGAAAACCAGCTTCTTGCTTGCCCGCCTCATCTCGCGAGAAAACTCCCTAAAGACATGCAACGCCTCATTGGCTATCGTCAACCCGCTGGCGCTCTAAACTATGTGGCCGAATGCCAGTCGCCAGCCGACTCCGTTCTGAGGGACGACTTCGACGTTCTCGTGCCCGGTGCACATGGACACCCTATGAACTCGGCCACAGACGGACCGACCTACGCGCCTGTGTCTCGGGACGAATTCGACGCGAAATTGGCGGACCTGACCGCGAAAAAAATGAGGGCTATCGAAATCGATGACCTTGAACTTGCTCTACACTATAAGCATGCCTTGAGCGTTTTGAAGCGATCGGAACGTATCTAAATCAGGGTTTGGTTTAGCCTCGTTACCCTTTAACGACGTTGAGATTTCCGAATTAGTTACCGCCCGAAGGCCGATTCCATGTGCTCGGGGGTCGCCGGGGACGCCCCTCGCCACGGCGTGGCGATCGTCCTCGATCGTCGTCAAATCGAGGTGGGCGCTTTGGGCCCATATCGCGTGGTCGTCCTTGATTTGGGCGCGCGCGGAGTCGACTGAGGGCAATACGAACTGCGGAGCGCTCGTCGGGATCCATTTGCTCAAACAATTGAACGAGTAAACGGTGGCTGTCTTCTTGATTTTCGTCGAAGCGGCGACGAAAGTTCTCTAATGCCTTGGCGAGGCTCTCGGCGTCGAAAGGCTCCATCGCCATAACGCGTTCGATATCAATTTGGACCTTTTGAAGCGCACGATGCCTCGACTCGATTTGACGGCGGCTTACGTCAACTTCCCGCAACAATGAGCGACGACGATCGTCCGGTAAACCCTGCAGCATCCGGGGTAAGCTCATGGTGGGATCGACACTCAAATGGGTACGGCTCG
>JAKUTI010000175.1 GCA_022448765.1 Pseudomonadales bacterium | reverse complement strand
GTTCTACTTGAGCAAACGCGAGGTAACGAATGCTCAATTTGTCGCGTTTGCGCCGGGTCACGACTCTGGTGAGTTCCAAGACCAACGGCTTAATAAGACCAACCAACCGGTGACGAACGTCAGTTGGATCGAAGCTGTCCTGTATTGCAATTGGTTATCTAGGCAGGAAAATCTCCAGCCGTTTTATAACGTTGAATTCGGGAAAGTGGTTGGTTTTAATCCGCAATCCGTCGGATACCGTCTCCCTCTCGAGGCAGAATGGGCATGGGCAGCTCGTCACCTAAACGAGCAAGCACCCTTGTTACGTTTCCCTTGGGGGGAGAAGCTCCCGCCACCTCATCGCCACGGCAACTACGCCGACTTATCGTCACAACACGTCGTTGGACGAATCATCTTCGGGTACAACGACAACCATATTGTAGCCGCACCCGTCGGTAGCTTTGGGGCTAACGCCAAGGGAATCTATGACCTTGGTGGCAACGTCGCGGAATGGGTGCACGACTACTACATCATCCCTGAGCCCGGAATTTCCTTTAGTGCTCTAGGACCAGCGAACGGGGACTATCACGTGATTCGCGGTTCCAGTTGGATGCACGGTACCGTCACCGATCTGCGGTTCTCTTTTCGCGACTATGGCACCGAATCAAGACAGGACGTAGGGTTCCGAATCGCACGATTTGCGGAGGATTCGTGACCTCAAAACATATATTCGTTACGACGACGTGCACGCTACTACTTGGTTTCGTTAGTGTATCGTGGTCCGAGGATTCCCAAATGGTCGGGGATGCTGAGACACTGCCATTGGAGCAAGATCCTTCTACCATTGAAAGCCAGGATCAGGCCTTGGATACCTCTCAAACACAAGAAGAACCCAACGAGCCTATACCGACACCGGATTCGTTCGAACCAACGGAAACCATTTCGGAGGACATCGCTGTTCCTTTCCCAGTCGACATCTAAGAGCGCACCATGAAAAAAAACCTACCGTTTGAATTTGTCTACCAAGTCGGCGCACTTTTGGTGGCCATTTTGGTCGTTCACTCGATATTCGTGGCCTACATTCGACCAGAAGCTGAAGCAATTCTGGAGATTCGAGAAGAACGCCTTGCCGCAGGAGAAGTGTTCACCGAAGAACGTTCTCTCTACGTCGTACTTAAGGATTATGAACAGGAATGCTGTTTCATCCTTATGTTATGGGCTTTTTCTATCATGGGTTACAAATTTCGGAATGCGTTACGCGAGGGAGACATGCTACAGACGGAATTCGTCAACGTTGGCGACGGCATGAGTATCCTCCCTGAAGACACGCGCGAGTACACAAGACCCATCCAATCCCTAGCGGATGGCACACAAGATCAGTTGCTACCCCGGGCCATGATGGCCGCACTTCATCGATTCTCTTCCACCAGGAATGTACAAGACGTTGCAGAAGCCGTCCGCTCCATCTGCGAAAGCGAGTCGGATCGATTAGACAGCGAACTATCGCTGGTACGTTATATCGCGTGGGCTATCCCATCGATCGGTTTCATCGGTACGGTCCGAGGTATTGGGGACGCGCTCGGTCAAGCCTATCGAGCTGTCGAAGGCGACATCGCTGGCGTGACCGCGAGTCTGGGGGTCGCGTTCAATTCAACATTTGTGGCCTTGGTTATCAGTATTGTAATTATGTTCCTAGTACACCAACTACAACTTATCCAGGAACGTGTAGTACTTGACACCCAAACTTACTGCGATGAAAAGCTCATAAGACACATGCAGGTGCGCTAACGTGTGGGTTCTCGAACTCAATGACACCGAAATCTCGTTGGCGGAAGACCTAAACGTCGTCTATCAACAGCCAGGCGTCGCGGTCATCCTCGAAGATCACGTGTCGTTTGGCGATGCCGCGCTCGAACAGTCCCGTTTGCATCCACGTCAGGCCCAGACCCAGCATTGGCAGCGGTTAAACGCGGATCCAGTATCGATCAAACATCGCTCTATCAAGAACTATGCCGACCTCGTGTACCAACACCTTTGTGAAATCAAAAGGATCAGCAAGCTTCCCAACGATGAGCGCGTCTTCGTTGCCGTTCCAAGTAATTCCAGCCCAGATCAGTTATCCCTGTTGCTTGGTATCGCCGAGGAAGCGTCGATTCAAATCGCCACACTCGCCGATCTCGCCGTGGTAACCGCCAGTACGCTCCCGATCTCGGGCCGTTGTACATTCTTGGATAATGGCTTTCATCGAACCGTGCTCACACGCCTTGAGATCAACGGGTCGGTATCTCGGACGTCAAGTAGCGAAGTGCCCGAAAGCGGGTTTCAATCACTCATCGAAGGCTGGATTGATGCCGTAGCAGATCTATTTGTCCAAGAGACACGTTTCGACCCGCTTCGAATTGCTGACACCGAACAACAACTGTTCAACCAGTTAATAGAAAACCTTGCGTCGTCTATAGACAAATTCACCGTCGAGGTCTCTTACGCCGACACATCTCGCCGTGTCACCGTCGCTCGTTCGCTGCTTGCGACGAAATCGCGTCAACGACTCGATGCCTTGGTACATCAAATTGGAAACCCGACAACGCTAGCGCTGTCGCATCGAATTGCTCGAGTACCTGGATTGATTCAAGCTTTACATGCCGCCGGCCACGAGGTGTCGGTCGTCGAACCCAACGCTATCTTCTCTGCCGCGATGGCATACGAACCCAACGCCGTACAACCTGAAGACGGCATCAACTTCGTTACCGAATTGTTGTCCGCCGGCTCTCAAGCTGAACTCGCGGACCCGCCGCAGCTCGTTCCCACGCATCTACTTCATGGAACCGACGCGACTTCCCTAAACGACATAATCGCTTTACAAGGCCGCTCATCAAACAAGGCCCACGGATTTCAAATCGAACCCGTGGCAACGGGATTTCGGTTGGTCCCGACCGCCGGAAGCCAAGTCAAAATAAATGGCGTGACCGTCGTGACGTCGGCTAGCGTGATTATCGGCGATATCATTTGGAGTGAAGGCGAAGAGTTTCGGCTCATACGCGTCGTCGAACATGGCTAAGCGGCGCCAATTTACCGTTTTTTCACTGTCCTTTCTCGACGTTATGTCATGCGGATTTGGTGCGGTGATCCTTATCTTTCTGATCCTCAATCACGAGACAGAGGCCGACGTCCAATGGATCAAAAAGGACCTCTTATCTGAAGCTCGGCGCCTTGATTATGAAATCGACGTTGGAAAACGCGACCTGGCGACGGTTCAAAACGAACTTGAGGACACATTGAAACAAGTCGACGACGAACGAAAGCGGCGTCTGGCAATCCTCGAAGACGCTGAGCGCAAAGAGGCCGAATTAGATGCACTTAAAGCGCTCACCGAAGCGCGTGTTAGTGACATCGTTGAGCTTCAATCTGATATTGATACCCGTGAGGACGAAGTAAAGCGCCTGCAGGAACTCGAACGTCAACAAGAAGCCCGAGCAATTATTGAAGTGGAAGGCGAAGGCGATCGCCAGTACCTAACCGGACTTTACATGGGCGGTGAACACATCCTCATCGCTCTCGATGCGTCGGCTAGCATGCTGGCGGAATCCATCGTCAACGTCCTTCGACGTCGGCACATGAGCTATGAGCGAAAACTGGCCTCGCCGAAATGGCAGCGAGCGTTAGCAACCGTGTCCTGGTTAACTGCCCAAATTCCGGTAGAGAGTCACGTGCAGATCGTGACATTCAACACCGCACTCGAATCGATATTTGAAAACAAGGACTGGGTTGCCGCCAATGAATCCGATCGCATCGATGCGGCGATCGGAGGCCTCTCAGAAACGACACCGGAGAATGGCACCAATCTTTCAATCCTCGTTGATCACATCGCGACCATGGATCCGCCACCCGATAACGTTTTTCTAATCATCGACAGCCTTCCAACGCAATCATCCCGCTCGCCGCGTAAGGCGGTCGTTACTGGGCCAAAACGTTTTGAATACTTCCGTGAGGCCGTCGAAGCACTCCCTAGAGGCATTCCGATAAACATCATCATGTTTCCCATGGAAGGCGATCCCCAGGCCGCGGCTGCGTATTGGAATCTTGCTCGCATAACTGCAGGAACCTACATGTCGCCTTCGCGAGATTGGCCATGAGAAAACGGCGAGCCATCGAGGAAATTGGGCTCTCATTTCTGGACGTGATCTGTTGCGGTTTCGGCGCAATCATTCTCTTGCTAATGATTACCAAGATCGTCGCGCCAAGCGTGCTTGAGGCAACCACCATCGATCTCGAAGGACAGGTTGCCAGTAAACACGACGCGATCTTCGAAATACGTGGTCAATTAGAAACATTGACACGGCAATTAGCCGAAAAAGAACGGGACTTTGACAGCGAACTCGTGCAGCTAGCCAAATTACAGCAACAAACATCCGACATTCTCAGCAAGTTCGAAGCGACGCAGGAAGTCGCCGATCAACAACTCATTGAGGAAGCTGAGATGGCCCGAGCGAAACAATCTCTAACCGACGAAATGGAACGTCTATTGGGAATGAACTTTACTCGATCTAGTCAAACGATCGGTGGCATCACCGTTGACAGCGAACACATTATTTTTGTTATCGACAACTCCGGCAGCATGTACAACTACGCATGGACTGCAGTCATCCGCAAGTTGCAAGAAACGCTGAACATTTACCCAGACGTCAAAGGAATCCAAGTACTAAACGATAACGGGGCGTATTTGTTTCCGCGTTACGCCCGAACCTGGATGTCCGACTCGCCCGCGCTTAGAAAATCCATAATTAATAAGCTGCGCAACTGGGACGCGTTTTCGAACTCAAGCCCCGTCGAAGGAATCGAAGAAGCGGTCACCACTTTTTACGATCCCGGCAAAAGAATCAGTATTTACGTTTTTGGCGACGATTTTCAGGGAACCTCAATCGAACGAGTGGTCGACACCATCGATCAGATCAACGTCGCAGATGCCGAAGGAACTCGCCGTGTTCGGATTCACGCGGTGGGCTTTCCTGTTCTTTTCCAGGGACGAAGACACCCACCCAGCGTTTATCGATTCAGTGCGCTCATGAGGGAACTAACCTACCGCAACAATGGCACCTTTGTCGGGCTCCCCTATATACAGTAGGCTCCCGAAGTTGCGAGTCAAATTAACTGTCTTTTAGCTGGAGGATCGATGCAACGGCGACGAGCTAATCTGCTCCTCACTGTCATATATGCGATCAGCATTTACTGGGTTGCCGGGTGCACATCGGACGCCTCAATCACGATTACGACTTCCATCCCAAATCCATTGATTGAGCAAGTGCCCGTGGACATAGCTGTCTACTACAACGACGAAATGTCGCAGTACGTGCACAACGAAGACCTAGGCAGCTATGGCAATCACACCATCGACCTTCGGTCCCAGGTGTCCATCTTTAGCCGAATCTTCGACGCCATGTTCGCATCGGTAACCCCCGTCAAATCGATCAACAGCTCCGAAGGTCAAGAGGCCGATGCCGTATTGGTACCGTCGATCGAAAAGTTTCAGTTTGCGATTCCCGAGCAAACGCGTAAGGATTTTTACGAGGTGTGGATCCAGTATCGGTTCGAGCTTTATGCAACCGATGGCTCGCTCATCCACAGCTGGCCGGTAACGGCATACGGCAAAGCGAATCGCCTGAACTATGGCGGCATGCAAAGCGAGAAATCTCCCGCGCTACGTGAAGCTGCCCAGTGGGCACTGCGCGATGCTGCCGCGAGCATATCGTTTAGTTTCGTTCGCCAAGACGTTGTTCGTAACTGGCTTCAGCAACGCATTGCATCATGACAACTAATCGAATTCACATCGTTCTTGTGTTGATCTCGGCCTTTTCGCTTACCGCGTGCGTTAGCACGACGATCCAGGAAGTAAGGGAAGCAAGCACAACCCTTAGCACCAACGAATCGGTCGTTATACTCAGCCGAAAGCACAA
>JAKUTI010000174.1 GCA_022448765.1 Pseudomonadales bacterium | reverse complement strand
GCACAGGAACGTTTGAAACGGGTTGTAGCGGCACGCAAAGTTGCAACATCGGGCCATTCGATCCGATCCCGAGTCGAGCGTTTTTGGCTCGCCATGGGTGGAGCCGACGCGTACAGCGACCGCACAACATCGTCCCTGGACAGCGCCGATCGCTATTTAGAAGCTCTTGAGAATCAACCGAGCAACCGTATTTTTGCCGATCAATTGCTCGAGCAAACTCAACGATTGTTTTCGTCGCCGTCCGTCGACCCAGTCGACGTCGAGATCATGACCATTCATCGGGCCAAAGGTCTGGAGTTTGATCATGTCATTATTCCGGGGCTTGACCGAGGTACGCGGTCCAACGTTAGGCCCCTGTTTCTTTGGCGACCCGAAGCCGATGCTTTGTTAGCGGCAACGCGCAATGATTCTGCGACAAACTCGCTATACAACTGGCTGCGATTTGAGGAAGCGGAAAAGGATTCACAAGAACTGAATCGTCTTTTATATGTCGCGGCAACCCGGGCAAAGGATTCTTTGACCCTGTTCGGTTGCCAGACGAGTGAATCCAACCCACCCCGCGGCTCCTTCATGGCGTTATTGCAACCTTTGATCTCTTTTCAACCGGTTGAAAGTGGCGTTGTGAGACCAACAAAGACGAAATCTTCGGCTCGAGCACCGTTGAAGCGGCTTAAATCCTCATACACCTGGCGCGAACCCTTCTCACCTCCACTAACTCCATCATCTCTCCGGGTGCTGCCGTCACTAGACGAAAGTATGCGGATTGCCGATCGAAAAGAAATTGCGCTCGGCAACCTCGTCCACGAAGAACTTCAATCGCTAGCCGGATCAAACACGCCAACGCCTAGCCGCGTTGACCTTGACCCTTGGCAAGAAAGATTGATCTATCTAGGGCTAAACGAAGACGAAACAGTTTGGGTCCTAAAGCACGCGAATAAACAACTGAACTCGGTCCTGGCGGACGACACAGGTTCGTGGATTCTCGATTCTAGCCACACAGATGGCCGAACCGAGTGGCGTTTGACAACGTATCATGACTCGCAATTTACGAACGTTGTGATCGATCGATCGTTCGTTGACGCGAGTGGCGATCGGTGGTTGATCGACTACAAAACTGCCGTACCAAACGTGCCGCTTGATATTTTCGTCGAAGATCAGATCGCAAGATATACGGGTCAGTTGTGCCGATACGCAGACCTGGTCAAATCCCTAGATCACAGAACGACTCGAAAAGCACTCTTCCTAACCGCCATTCCTCAGTTAATCGAAATCGCGGATAACGGCACCTGACTACGACTATTGGTAATAGGCGTTGTCGGTTACCGTGTGGTCGGTGACATCGCGAACGGCGGCCAGTTCCGGAACCTGCTCTAGTAGCGTCGTTTCGACACCTTGTTTTAGTGTGATGTCGACAGCTGCACATCCCTGACATCCACCACCAAATTCAAGAACAGCCGTACTCTCTTCCACGATCTCAACCAGCGAGACGACGCCTCCATGTGCCGCCAATCCCGGATTAATCTCGTTATATAAAACATAATTAATCTTGTCTTCCAACGAAGAGTCTGGGCCGACATTCGGAACCCGGGCATTAGGCGCTTTGATCGTCAACTGACCACCCATGCGGTCTTCCTGAAAATCCACGGTAGCATCAACAAGATACGCCTTACTTTTTTCCTCGAACCATGCTGTAAAACCTTCATATTTGAACGGCGTGTCGTCTTCTTGTTCTTCACCGACCCGGCAATAGGCGATGCACGTCTCCGCATTAGCGGTACCCGGCTGAGCAACGAAAATACGGATGCCACAACTTTCATCCTGTTTGGATAGCAGTTCGCGAAGGTAAGTCTGCGCTGCCGAAGATATTTCGACCATGCGGTCCAATCCCGACCAAAATACTCGGGTATAATAGTCTAATCGTTGCGCACACTCTATATGACGATGGCTCACCCTTTTCGAGCCGATACTTCAACCTAGGCCCAATGCACTTGGTCTAGCATTACAGAGCAAAATATCGTCCTCTAGTTATGTCGAATATCCTTCAGTCTTCGCTCGACGAACGCATTCTATTGTTGGATGGTGCAACCGGAACCATGCAACAGCGGCTAAATCTTGCCGAAAGCGATTTCAGGGGAAAGAAATTTAGAGATCATCCGGTTGATCTGAAGGGCAACGGCGACGTCCTTTCTTTGTCGCAACCTTCGATCGTCCGAGAAATTCACAACGCCTACCTGAAAGCGGGCGCCGACATAATCGAGACAAACACCTTCACGGCGAACCGAATCTCGCAAGCCGACTATGGGTTAGAAGAAATAACCCGCACCATGAATGTTGAAGCTGCGACCATCGCCAGACAAGCAGCCGACGAGTACGCAACTTCTACAAAGCCTCGTTTCGTTGCAGGCGTCCTCGGACCAACGACTCGTGCCGCAAGTATTTCGCCAGACGTCGAAGACCCCGCGTCACGAAGCATCCGATTTCCAGAACTCGTCGGAGATTACGGCGAGTCTGTCGCTGGCCTGCTGGAGGGTGGTGTCGATCTATTAATGATCGAAACGGTCTTCGATACGTTAAACGCGAAAGCCGCAATTTTCGCCATACAGAAAGCTTTTGCCTCTGGTTCCCGACGCGTACCCCTCATGATCTCTGGGACCATCACCGATGCCAGTGGTCGTACCCTGTCGGGACAAACGTGCGAGGCGTTTTGGCACTCTGTCGCGCACGCTCAGCCATTGTCGATCGGCTTGAACTGTGCCTTGGGAGCAGAGGCCTTGAGACCATACGTCGAAACCATGGCGTCGACCTCATGGACCTATACCAGCGTTCATCCAAATGCCGGGCTACCCAATGAATTCGGTGAGTACGACGAAAGTCCGGACCAAATGGCAAGCACAATCAAGGATTTTGTAAATCGGGGTCTCGTTAATTTAGTAGGCGGGTGTTGTGGGACAACGCCCGAACACATCGAAGCCTTTGCCGATTGTCTAGTCGGCGCTCAGCCCCGCAAACCAATACCGAGACCTTCGGGCTTAAAGCTGTCGGGCTTGGAGGCTACAACAGTCAATCGCGATTCGCTTTTCGTAAACGTTGGTGAACGCACCAACGTCACGGGCTCAGCACGTTTTCGCAAACTAATCAAAGCATCGGCGTTTAACGACGCACTAGAGGTGGCGATTCAACAAGTCTCCAATGGTGCACAAATTATCGACGTCAATATGGATGAAGGCATGCTCGATGGTGTCGCCGCTATGCAGCACTTCCTCGATTTGGTGATGACAGAGCCCGATATTGCCCGGGTCCCCATCATGATCGATTCAAGTGACTGGGACGTTATTGAAACTGGACTGCGCTGCGTGCAGGGAAAGAGCATCGTCAATTCGATCAGCCTCAAAGATGGTGAAGATTTATTTCTTGAGCGTGCACGCAAATGTCGTGATTACGGGGCAGCGGTAATCGTTATGGCCTTCGACGAGAATGGACAAGCCGATACGCTAGACCGTCGCAAGAACATCGTTCAACGTTGCTACGACCTCTTGGTCAACGACGTGGGTATCCCGCCGGACGACATTATCTTCGACCCAAACGTCTTCGCCATCGCGACCGGTATCGAAGAACACAACAACTATGGTGCCGACTTCATCGAGGCGTGTTCTTGGATCAAATCAGAATTTCCGCGCTGTCACACATCGGGGGGAATCAGCAACGTTTCATTTTCTTTCAGAGGTAACGACCGTGTTCGAGAAGCGATCCACACCGTATTTCTTTACCACGCCATAAATGCCGGACTGAGCATGGGCATCGTAAATGCCGGCCAACTAGGCCTCTACCAGGAGCTCCCCGTGGACCTTCGCGACGCGGTCGAAGACGCGGTCTTGAATCGAAACGACGACGCAACAGAAAAGCTAGTTGAACTTGCAACCCACTTTGCCGGGCAAAGTTCCTTGGGCACAGAGGAGGATATCGGATGGCGCGATGAGCCAGTCGCGGAGCGGCTATCTCACGCGTTAGTACATGGCATTTCACGATTCATCGACGCCGATACTGAAGAAGCGCGATTAATTAGCGCAAGACCCATCGAAGTCATCGAAGGTCCCCTGATGCGGGGGATGGATATAGTTGGCGACCTTTTTGGTGCTGGAAAGATGTTTCTACCGCAGGTGGTCAAAAGCGCTCGCGTCATGAAACAAGCTGTCGCTCACTTGGTCCCATTCATCGAGGCTGAGCAAGCTAAAGGCGACATTCCAGCGAGCAAGGGCCGCATTGTCATGGCAACCGTAAAAGGCGACGTTCACGATATCGGCAAGAACATTGTCGGTGTCGTGCTGCAGTGCAACGGATACGACGTGCACGATCTAGGGGTTATGGTGCCCGCCGAAAAGATATTGGACACTGCAGAAGATTTGGATGCCGATCTCATTGGACTCTCTGGATTAATCACCCCATCCCTCAACGAAATGGTTCATGTCGCGGAAGAAATGGAGCGACGTGGACATACCCGACCCCTACTAATCGGCGGTGCAACGACCTCGAAAGCCCATACGGCAGTCAAGATTGAACCCGCTTATAGTACTGGCGCCACCATCTACGTTACCGACGCGTCACGCAGTGTTGGAGTCGTCTCAACGTTGCTTTCCCCAACGACGCGCGAGTCATTCTTGGAAGAAACCCGTACAGATTACTCCAACGTTCGATCACGCAGAGAAGTAGCCCAGGGTGGTCGTGAAAAGCACCCCTTAGCGCTCGCCCGCGACCGCGCACTCGAGTGGAATTGGGAAAGTTACGAACCCCCAAAACCCAGAGATTTACGCGCTCAACCGTTCGCAGGTTACCCATTGGATCGACTCGTTAACTATATCGACTGGACACCCTTCTTCCGTACTTGGGAACTGGCTGGCAAGTATCCAGAAATCCTCGAAGACCAAACAGTGGGAGCCGCAGCCACTGACCTTTTTCGTGATGCCCAAACCATGCTAGACCAAATTGTCGAAGGCTCGTGGCTATCGGCCAACGGTGTGATCGGCTTTTGGCCCGCCAACCGAGTTGGCGACGACATCCAATTGTGGCACGACGCTTCGCGCAACCATCCATCCGTCGTGCTTCATCAGCTACGACAACAAAACGCGTCGTTGGAAACTTGTCTTTGTCTGTCGGATTATGTTGCACCGATGACATTCGATGACTATGTGGGCGGCTTCGTCGTTACCGTGGGCCCGGAAATTGAGGACGCCCTTAAACGATTCGAAGGCGACGATTACAACGAAATTCTATTGAAAGCGCTCGCAGACAGGTTGGTCGAAGCTTTTGCAGAGCATCTTCACCAACGCGTTCGCAAAGAATTCTGGGGTTACGATGCCGGCGAAGTATTGACCAACGCTCAGCTTATTGACGAGACCTACCGCGGCATCCGCCCAGCTCCGGGCTACCCATCGTGTCCAGATCACTCAGAAAAATCGGTCTTATTCGAGCTCCTGAGAGCAACCGAAACAACCGGCGCTTCACTCACGGAAAATTATGCCATGTGGCCAGCGTCAACCGTCGCCGGTTGGTATTTTTCCCATCCTCAATCACGTTATTTTGGTGTTGGTAAGATCGGTGATGACCAGTTAGATGATTACGCGTTACGTAAAGGACTAGAACGCGATGACGTATCCAAATGGTTGAGTTTTTCGGTTGACCTATAGCCTACACGCCAGGTCGTAGGGCTATATCTATAGATACACAGACTAGTTTCTTGATCACATCCGGACTGATAAAGTCCACGACCGTCGTATAAGGGCATTGAATGTATCGTTATAACGAATTTGATCAGCAGTTTGTTCAAGAGCGTGTTGATCATTATCGCGAACAGACGGGGCGTTATTTGGCTGGCGAAATCAGCGACGACGCATTTCAACAATTGCGCCTCAGAAATGGCCTGTATATCCAGCGACTTGCGCCCATGCTCCGGATCGCGGTTCCCTACGGCACCATATCTTCACACCA
>JAKUTI010000173.1 GCA_022448765.1 Pseudomonadales bacterium | reverse complement strand
AAGAATGGGCCGTCGTTGGCGATGGTTAATTCAGACTTGGGTATTACGAAGCTCCATGGCCCGAGCGATATCATCATTGACGCTTCCATGCCCGCTGCCATAAGAGAGTCTGGACGAATGTGGGGGCCTGACGGCGACCTTCACGACATGAAAGCTATTATTCCTGATCGGTCATACGCGGCAGTGTATGGAGAAACCATTAAACATTGCGTCATTCATGGGGCGTTCGATCCAACTACTATGGGATCTATCTCGAACGTGGGGTTAATGGCTCAAAAAGCGGAAGAGTATGGGTCTCACGAGACGACCTTCGAAGCGCAGGGGGAAGGCTCGATTCGCGTGAGAGGTTCGGATGGTGGGACCATTCATGAACATAAGGTCGAACCAGGCGATATATGGCGTTTATGTCGCGTCAAAGATGGATCGATCAAAGATTGGGTTGGCTTAGCGATCGAGAGAGGTATCAAAACCGGAGCGCCCATCGTGTTCTGGCTGGATGAAGAGCGTGCTCACGATGCTTGCGTTATCGGCAAGGTGAAAAGCTACCTAGGGGAGCACGACTTATCGGGCATCACTTACCACGTCATGCCGCCTCGAGAAGCGACAGTTTTTTCTCTGGAGCGAATGAGAGTCGGGAAGGATACGGTTTCCGTGACGGGAAACGTGCTGAGGGACTACCTCACCGACTTATTCCCGATTCTCGAACTTGGTACCAGCGCAAAAATGTTATCGATTGTGCCTTTAATCAACGGCGGCGGTTTATTCGAGACCGGCGCAGGTGGGTCTGCGCCAAAGCACGTCCAGCAATTTGAAGCTGAGGGTCATCTGCGTTGGGACTCGCTGGGCGAGTTTCTGGCTTTGGGAGCATCGTTAGAGCATTTGGCCGAAAGTTTTGACAATGCCCGAGCGCACTTACTGGCAACAACGCTAAACGAAGCTGTAGCTGAATTTCTCGAAAGCAATAAATCGCCGTCGCGTGTTGTCAACGAAATTGACAACCGTGGTAGCCACTTTTATTTTGCAAAGTTTTGGGCGGAGGCGATTGCATCTCAGGATCATGATCTAAGTTTGAAGAGTGAGTTTCGATCGTTGGAAAAAATCCTCAACGAAGAAGAAAACACGATCACACGAGAGCTTTTGGAAGTCCAAGGAAGACCGATAAATCTGGGTGGTTACTACTTCCCAGATAGAGAACTTGCTGAGAAGGCGATGCGACCATCACCTACCTTTAATCGCGCCATGGCGTCGTTGAAGTCTTAATCGGCCAGAGCTATTGCGGGAAGGAATCTAACTCTCTGGCGGCTCTAGATGATTGGAACCGTCGGGAATGTTTTCGGATGGCTCAGCTGCAGATTGACCAGCAGAGCGTATGTGGATTGCGTGTAATCCCTTCGGTCCTTCCTCAATTTCGAATTCAACATCATCGCCGGCTCGAAGAGTTTTATACCCTTCCATTTCGACCGACGAATAATGCGCAAAAAGGTCCTCGCCTCCGTTTTCCGGAAGGATGAAGCCGTAGCCTTTAGCGTTGTTAAACCACTTAACTTTACCCAGAGCCATTCCCGTCCCCTCCCCAAAAGTTGGGAATAACTTCGACTCCGGCCTGCCGGTGCTGTCCGCGATGGACATCATGGCGGCCGAAACAAAAGTTCTATTTCGGCCTGTGTCATAACAGTGTTACAAGCCGTTCGGCGTGTCAAGAGCTTCTTAAGGTTTATCCGATGTTGTACACTGATCAGCTCGCGATATCGGTCTATCGCATGATGGTCGAAGTGTTGCGGGTGATGGACGTAATAGCGTTGTTTGCTGGGATCTTTACGCTGCATGAGTGATGAAGACGGCGATTGGGAGCAAGATCGACAAGGTGACTTGGCGACGGCTACCGAGAAGCCTAAGCTAGAGCGGCCGCCCATGTATAAGGTGCTTCTTCTCAACGATGACTTCACACCTATGGAATTTGTAGTGCACGTGCTCGAAGTTTTTTTTGCGATGAACCGAGAGAAAGCAACACAGATAATGCTCGCGGTGCATACGACGGGGAGTGCAGTTTGTGGGATATTTCCACGAGATGTTGCCGAGTCAAAGTCGGAGCAGGTCAATCATTATGCTCAGGAAAACCAGCACCCCCTCTTGTCGACTATTGAAATGACGGACTGATTCATGCTGAGTAAAGATTTAGAAGTCACACTTAATCAGGCATTTAAGAATGCCCGTGCAAAGCGTCATGAGTTCATGACCGTAGAGCATCTTCTTTTCGCCCTCCTTGACAATGCAAAAGCCACTGAAGTTTTGACGAACGTGGGAGCCGACTTGGATGCCCTTCGGTCCGACTTGGGAGAATTTATTGAAACGACCACACCCCTGATTCCCGCCGGAGATTCCCAGCGGGAAACGGAACCGACGTTAGGTTTTACTCGGGTCCTCCAACGAGCGCTCTTCCATGTGCAATCGAGCGGTCAAGCGGAAGTCACGGGGGCGAATGTGCTTATCGCCATTTTCAATGAACAAGAATCGCAATCGGTCTTTTTCCTCAAGCAACAACAAATTGCCCGCATTGACATCGTGAATTATGTTGCCCACGGGATATCTAAGGTTGAGGGAAATAACGAAGGCGATACCACGCCGGATGGTGTAAGCGGAGATGCGAGCGACGACGAAGCTGCGCAAACTGCTCTTGAGGCATTCGCGACCAAATTAAACGAAATGGCGCGCCGCGGCCAAATAGACCCACTCGTGGGCAGAGACGAAGAGGTCGAACGAGTTATCCAGATTCTTTGTCGTCGACGCAAGAACAATCCGTTGTTGGTAGGAGAGTCCGGTGTCGGCAAGACGGCTATCGCTGAGGGTTTGGCGAAGAGAATCGTTGATCAGCAGGTGCCCGACGTCGTAGGGGAGAGCAACGTCTATGCCCTGGATCTCGGCGCGTTGTTGGCGGGGACCAAATATCGCGGCGATTTTGAGAAGCGCTTCAAGCAGCTTTTGCTGGAACTGAAAGACGAAGAGGGCGCCATCCTGTTCATTGATGAAATACATATGATCATTGGGGCGGGCGCTGCTTCAGGTGGTGTCATGGATGCCTCCAACCTGTTAAAGCCGTTGCTTGCATCGGGTGAAGTGCGATGTATGGGATCAACCACCTATCAGGAATATCGTGGAATTTTCGACAAAGATAGAGCCTTGTCGAGGCGCTTTCAAAAAATCGATATAACCGAACCAGGTGTTGACGACACGTACAAGATCCTGAAAGGACTCAAGTCCCGTTTCGAGGACCATTACCAACTGCGCTATACCGATCGTGCGTTGCGAGTGGCAGCGGAGCTGGCTGATAAATACATAACGGACCGGTTTATGCCGGACAAAGCAATCGATGTCATTGATGAGGCCGGGGCGGCACAGCAATTGGTCTCGACCAGTCGGCGTAAGAAGACCATTGGTGCGCCGGACGTTGAACAAGTGGTTGCGAAGATTGCCCGCATACCGTCGAGTCAAGTGACAACGTCGGATAAGGCAGCTTTGAAGGATTTGGATAGCAAATTGAAGATGGCCGTTTTTGGGCAGGACAGTGCTATCGAGACTTTGGCTAATGCGATTAAATTATCGCGTGCAGGGCTCAAGGCGGATGAAAAGCCCATTGGGTCGTTCCTGTTCTCCGGCCCAACGGGTGTCGGTAAAACGGAAGTCGCGCGACAATTAGCTCATGTAATGGGTGTTGAGCTCTTACGGTTTGATATGTCTGAGTACATGGAGCGGCACACCGTATCGCGCCTTATCGGCGCTCCGCCGGGCTACGTTGGATTTGACCAAGGTGGATTGTTGACCGAAGCGGTAACAAAGCATCCGCATAGCGTGGTTCTGCTGGATGAGGTCGAAAAGGCTCACCCAGAAGTGTTCAACCTCTTGTTGCAGGTGATGGATCACGGAACATTGACTGATAACAACGGTCGCAACGCGGATTTCCGAAATGTTGTGCTGGTGATGACGACTAATGCAGGTGCTCAGGAAGCGAGCCGTGCGTCGATAGGATTTACGCACCAAGACCATACGACAGATGCGTTAGAGATCATCAAGAAAATGTTTACACCCGAGTTTCGTAATCGATTGGACGGAATCATCCAATTTAATGGACTTCCGATAGACGTGATCAAAAGTATTGTTGACAAGTTCCTAACCGAGCTCCAAGCGCAACTAGATCGTAAAAAAGTCGAATTAGAAGTTGACGATGCTGCACGGGATTGGATCGCTCGAGAGGGCTACGACGAGAAGATGGGCGCTCGGCCAATGCAACGGCTCATCGATGAGAAAATCAAGAGTCGACTGGCGGAAGACATTCTTTTCGGAGAGCTGGCTGATTCCGGCGGAACGGTCTACGTCTCGGTGGAAGACGGTGACATTGTGATTGAGATGGAGTCGAGAGCGGTCGCTACTCCATCGTGAGCGTTCCGACGCTCATCGCGACGGCTACCGTTCTCGGAACGTGATCCTGCCCTTCGATAGGTCGTATGGCGTCAACTCGACTTTGACGATATCGCCGGTAAGAATTCGTATGTAGTTTTTGCGCATTTTTCCCGAAATGTGGGCGGTAACCACGTGTCCGTTTTCAAGCTCGACCTTGAACATGGTGTTCGGAAGCGTGTCGATAACGGTGCCATCCATTTCGATCTGTTCTTCTTTTGGCATCGGGTCCCCTTTTAAAGTTGGCGAGATTTAAGCACGCCCGTGTAGATCACTCCAGCGAGGAACGGTGTCCAACTGCTAAGGTGGTTGTCCGCGGTTCTATACTTTCGTTGAAGCGGCCTATGCATTTTCTGCGTGTAGGTCCCAACGTCCAGCTCTCGTTGCATGGCGTCGATTTTCGGACAGTAGTGAAAGAAACTGATTTCTTGGGATATCGATAGCGCCCAGGGACCTTAGGTGTTGATTCATGACCTGACAATCGAGGACGGTAAAACGCCATTGAAGGAGTTGTTCTACTAATCTTGCCAGCGCAACCTTGGAGGCGTTGGAAACCTTGGAAAACATGGACTCGCCGAAAAACATCGCACCGAGAGAAATGCCGTAAAGCCCCCCAACCAGTTCGTCTTCTTCCCAACACTCGACGGAGTGGCCTAGCTCCAGGTCATAAAGCGTTCTATAAGCCCGCTGCATGTTCGGCGTAATCCATGTTTCTGTCGAATTGGACCTCGGTTCCGCGCAAGCGGAGACCACTTCACTAAATGCCTGGTCGAAGGTCACGCGAAAGCGCCCTCTTCGCATCAACCTTCTGAGACTTTTCGATGGTTTGAAGTCCTCCAGCAGCAGAACGGCCCGCGGGTCGGGAGACCACCACAGAAGTGGGCCATCGTCGTCGGAAAACCACGGAAAAATGCCTTTGTTATAAGCCTCAATCAAAAGATCTGGGCTAAGATCGCCGCCGATCGCAACAGGCCCATCTGCAGGACCATCGGAAGGGTCCGGCAGTCGATTATCCGACGAGTTCAGCAGAGAAACGCCAGAAGACAATTTTGCAGGTCCTAGCGATTTCAGTTAATTCGAATGAGCATCTAAATACTTTTCGGCGTCTAGAGCCGCCATACATCCGAATCCTGCCGAGGTGATCGCTTGGCGATAGACATGATCTGCAACATCCCCTGCGGCGAACACCCCAGGGACGCTGGTCGCGGTTGCATTTCCGGCGAGGCCGCTCGACACACTTATGTAGCCGTTGGTATTCATCTTCAGTTGGCCGTTGAACAAGGACGTATTGGGGACATGCCCAATCGCGATAAAGACGCCATGCAGCTTGATCTCGCGGATCTCTCCATTATCTACGGACGAAACGCGGACACCCGTGACACCTGAATCGTCCCCCATTACTTCACTTAAGGTGTGATCCCAAATGGGTTCGACTGAACCCTCATCGAAACGTGTAAATAGCCGGTCCTGTAATGTTTTTTCCGCGCGTAACTTGTCGCGACGGTGGACCAGATAAACTTTTGACGCGATGTTG